>NZ_QEZG01000002.1:0-245 GCF_003993495.1 Xanthomonas sp. BRIP62418 | reverse complement strand
CAAGTCGATCGCGTGTTCGTCGCCGACCGCGATCGCCTGGGATGCCAGCTTCGCCGCGATGGCCGACCCATCCGGCCGTGCGATTGCCGGCGTGCACGAGCAGGCGTTGGCGTCGTAACGCTGCTGCGCTCACTCGTGGCGCACGCAGTAGCCGTAGCGCTGCGGCTCGATATCCACACCGGCCACATCGGCCTGGTTGTTGCGCCACAGGTTCGGCTTGAAGTCGGCCGCAGTGCAGTTGGCAG
>NZ_QEZG01000027.1:0-175467 GCF_003993495.1 Xanthomonas sp. BRIP62418 | reverse complement strand
GGGATCGGGGATCGGGGATCGGGAGTCGGGAGTCGGGAATGGGAATTAGGGCGACTGCGCTTGATGTGGGATGACTGCGTGTTCCGGGTATCTGTCTATCAGCCCGTTACGCGTTGCCCGGCATCGTCCAGCACGCGTTCGCCGTCTTCCTTGACGAAGCCGTGCGTCGCCGGCGGCAGCAGGTCCAGCACCCGTTCGGAAGGGCGGCACAAGCGCGTCCCCAGCGCGGTTTGCACGAAGGGTCGGTTGATCAGGATCGGATGCATGAGCATGGCACTCAGCAGCGCTGCGTCGTCCAGCGCGGGATCGTCGAGCCCGAGTTCCAGATACGGGGTGCCTTTCTGACGCATGGCCTCCCGGACCGGGATGCCGGCGGCAGCGATCAGGGACTGCAGTGTTTCGCGTGTGGGCGGGTGTTGCAGGTAGTCGACTATCTGCGGCTCGATGCCGGTATGACGGATCAGGGCAAGGGTGTTGCGGGAGGTTCCGCAGTCGGGGTTGTGATAGATGACGGCGTGCATGGAAGCCTGGTGCGCGGGGTTGCTGACACTATAAATCGCTGCGATGGAATGGCATGCGCAACCAGCGCAGCGCGCCGATGCCGATGCCGATGCCGATGCCGGCATCAGCATCCGGCATCAGCATCTCGCCAGCAGGCGCCAGTGCACGGCTTGCGCACGTTGGTGCATCCGCGCTGCCTGCACAGGCCCTGCCGCCGGCCTGGGCGGACTACGACCCCTCTCCCCTCGGGAGAGGGGTTGGGGTGAGGGTACAGGCCGAAGCGCAGATAGACCCAACGCTGTACTCAAGCTCCGCCGGGCTTCGCGCCTGCCCTCATCCGCCCCTTCGGGGCACCTTCTCCCAAGGAGGAGAAGGGAGACGTGATCCGGCTACTGGCGGACAAGGACGGCCTCTGGCCCGGCGGGTTCGCGTCAAAACGCTGGCCAGTCCGCTCGCCAATCACTGTTGCGCGACCCCGAATTCCCCTCGACGCAAGTGCGCAGGTAACTGTTTCAGGCGCTCGTTTCGCATTCAGCACCCTACATGTCAAAAGATTGACACACATCACGGATTCATGATTCAGTCATGAACAGACTGAAACGGAAGGATTCCCCCGACGCTGGTGTCTGCACGGCGTCCCTTTTCCCTGCTGGACCCAAGGAAACCCCAACGATGATGAGCTTTCGTAAGCCCGGATGGATGCTGTCCGGTATGTTGTGCGTCGTTTATCTGCCGGCCATGGCCGTCGCGCAGGAGGCAGCAACTAACAGTTCCAAGGTCGGCATCGACCCCGCCACCGGCAAGCTGCGCCCGCTGACCGACGCCGAGAGCGCGGCGCTGGACCAGCAGGCCGCCTCGGCCGCCCGCAGCAGCGCTGCCCGCACCGCGGTGCCGCAGACCGAATCTGCCGCACGCGCGACCGAGCGACGCCTGCCCAACGGCACCGTGGCGCGCAAGTTGCCGGCCACGCAGATGAGCTCACTGATGGCGACGCGCCAGGCCGATGGCCGCATCGTCATCGAGCACGGCGACGACGACGCCACCCAACCCGCCCACGCCGAGCACGGAGCGCTGCCGCATGAATAAGCCCTTGTTGCTGTTGTCCCTGGCCGTGGCTGCCGCCATCGCGCCGCTGCACGCCAGCGCCGCCAACGTCACGCTGATCAATGGCGACGCCGGCACCAGCGTCGGCTTGAACGACCCCACCAGCGCTGCGCCCCTGGGTGGCAACCCGGGGCGCTCGGTCGGCGAGCAGCGTCGCATCGCCTACCAGTACGCGATGGACCTGTGGGGCGCGGTGCTGCAGAGCAATGTCGAGATCAAGGTGTATGCCTCGTTCGCACGGCTGACCTGCACCGCCACCGGCGGCACGCTGGGCCAGGCCGGCCCGAACTGGATCGTCAACGACTTCCCCGGTTCCAAGCCCAATACGCTGTATCCGTCCGCGCTGGGCGATGCGATCGCCGGGCAGGACCTGGTCCCCGATCCCAGCGATCCGGCCGACGTGTTTTCGCAATTCAACGGCGACCTGGGCAAGGACGACTGCCTGGCCGGCTCGGGCTGGTACCTGGGCCTGGACGGCAAGACGCCCGAAGGCCAGATCAACTTCCTCAACGTGGTGATGCATGAGATCGGCCACGGCCTGGGTGCGGCCGGCTTCCTCAACAAGACCACCGGCGTGCTCGGCTCGGGCAGCGGCCTGACCGACGTCTACACCGCGCAGGCCTTCGACAACGTGCAGAACAAGCGCTTCGACGATCCGGCCATGACCAACGCGCTGCGTGCCGAAGCGATGCGCACGCCCGGCCGTACGGTCTGGGCCGGCACGCGCGTCAACCGCGAGGCGGCGCTGATCCTGGATCCGCGCACCCTGTTGCAGGTGAGCGCACCGGCCAGCGCGGCCGGCAAGTTCGAGGTGGGCTTTGCCAGCTTCGGGCCGCTGGCCACGGCGGCCAATTTCCCGGCACGCGCAGTGGTGACGGTCAATGACGGCGTGGCTGCCGCGTCAGCCAGCGATGGCTGCGAAACGCCGTTCGTCAATGCGGCCGAGGTGGCCGGCAAGGTGGCGCTGATCGACCGCGGCACCTGCGCGTTCGCGATCAAGGTCAAGAACGCACAGCTCAACGGTGCGGTGGGCGTGATCGTGGCCAATAACGCGTCCGGCGTGCAGACGATGGGCAATGCTGCACCGCCGATCACCGACATCACCATCCCGGCCATCATGGTCTCGCAGGCCGATGGCGCGCGGCTGAAGGGCAGCGCCGGAGTGGTGGCGGCGTTGTACGAAGACCCCGAGCTGCTGCAGGGCACCGACAGCGCAGGCCGCACGCGGCTGTACGCACCCAGCGTGGTGGCCGGTGGTTCGACGTTCTCGCACTTCGATACCGACCTGCAGCCCAACGCGTTGATGGAACCGTTCGATACGCCGGAAGTGCAGGCGCATCTGAACATCGACCTGACCCCGGCGCTGTTTGCCGATATCGGCTGGACGCTCAATCGCGGGTTGGCCAAGCTGGGCAACTGCAATACGCTGGTGCCGACGCTGGAGACCGGCGGGCTGATTCCCGGCGCGAACATCTCGGCCGAAAACAGCCTGTGCAAGTCGCAGAACGCCGGCAACCGCCTGGGTTACCTGACCTGCATGGACGAGCACGCGCGCGAGTTGCAGAACCAGGGGGCGATCAGCCGCATTCAACAGGCAGCGGTGTTTGTCTGCGCCACCAAGGTACGCCCGTAATCCGCAAGATTCACTGCGTGTAATGCGAACGGCGCCGTCAGGCGCCGTTCGTTTATCTGCAATCACCCTATTCAACGCAAGCGGATCGGCTGCCTGCCAGCGCAGGCGTCGCGATTTCGCTTCAGCGTCTGCCATTCCCGCACGGAGCTCGCTCCCAGCTGCGATTGAGCGATGCGCCGCAAGGTTGCTGCTGCCTGCTATGAGCGGCAACGATTTCTCGATGCGCCGCTCCACGTCTATCACTGCCGCGCGTGGTCACCGGCGTCCGGTACCGGCGGCAGGCCGAACACATCGCGCAGATAGCGCAGGTAACCGGCGTCCTCGCACATGCTCTTGCCCGGCGAGTCGCTGAGCTTGGCCACCGGCTGCCCGTTGCAGCGGACCATCTTGATCACGATCTGCAGCGGCGTCGGCCCCAGGTCGTTGGTCAGGCTGGTGCCTACGCCGAACGCCAGCCGGCAGCGCGTGTGGAAGTGCGCGTACAGCCGCATCACCTTGTCGATATTGAGGCCATCGCTGAACACCAGCACCTTGGTCGCGGGGTCGATGCGGTGTGCCTGCAGATGGGCGATGACGCGCTCGCCCCATTCGAACGGGTCGCCCGAATCATGGCGCATGCCGTCGAACAGCTTGCAGAAATACAGATCGAAGTCGCGCAGGAACGCGTCCAGCCCCACCACATCGGACAGGGCGATGCCCAGGTCGCCACGGTACTCGCGCGCCCACGATTCCAGCGCGGCCACCTGCGAGTCGCGCAACCGCGGCCCCAGTGCCTGGAATGCCTGCAAATATTCGTGCGCCATCGTGCCCAGCGGGGTCAGGCCGTAATGCTTGGCGAAATACACATTGCTGGTGCCGACGAACTGCGCGCCCAGGCCGTCGCGCAGCAACGGCAGCAACTCGCCGTGCCAATGCCGCGAATAGCGCCGCCGGGTGCCGTAATCGGCAATCTTGCAGCCGGCCGGCATGCTGCGCAGGCTGCTCACCTTCTCGCGCAGGCGGCTGCGGCCTTCCTCGAAATCCGGCTCGGAGGTATTGCGGAACCACACCTCGTTGATGATCGCCAGCAACGGCACTTCGAACAGGATGGTGTGCAGCCACGGGCCGCGGAGGGTCAGCTCGATCTCGCCCGGATGGGTGGTCGATGCCGACAGCTGCAGGTATTTGCGGTCCAGATGGAACAGCGCCAGGAAGTCGGCGAAATCCGGCTTGATGAAGCGCAGGCCGCGCAGATAGGCCACCTCGTCCTCGTGCAGCCGCAACCGGCACAGCGCGTCGATCTCACCCGAGATCTCATCGATGAACTGCGCCAGATCCACGCCGGGCGTGCGGCATTTGAAGCGGTACTCGACCTGCGCGGCCGGATGCTGATGCAGCACCGCCTGCATCATGGTGAATTTGTACAGGTCGGTGTCGAGCAGCGAATGGATGATCATGCCGCCGGATTATGCCCGCAGCGGCGGGCGTGCCGCGTGCAAGCCGGTCGATGCGCGGGGGCGGCGGCACGCAAGCTGGCGGCAGTGCGCCGGGCCATTACCTTGGCGATACCCCAGCGATGGCGCTGGGCAATGGCGCTGGACGATGCCCAGCGCCATCGCTCAGCGCGCCAGCACCTGCTGCGCCGGTTTGCCCTGCACGGTGAAGTCGCTGTCGCCCGGCCCGCCGGCCTTGGGATCGGTGTACCAGCACCACAGCGCGATGCCTTCCACGCCGTGCGCCTGCAACACCTTGCGCCACTGCTGCAACACCTGCAGTTGCAGGCGGGTATCGACGGCGGCAGCGCGTTGTTCCGGGCTTTCCCAGGGTGCGGCCAGGCTGCCGCGTGCAGACCGCAGGCCCAGCTCCGCCACCCACACCGGCTTGCCCACACGCTGGCCCAGTTGCTGCAGGCGCTGCGCGGCGGCGTTCATCTCGGCCGTGCGGGCGGCGGCCGCTTCGGACAGGCGCGGATACAGGCTGGTGCCCACCGCATCGAACAACGACCAGTAGCGGAAGCTTTCGGCGTGCTCCATGCCATCGGCCACGTACAACAGCTTGCCGCGGTAGACCTTGCGCACCTCCGCCACCAGGCCGGGCCACTGCGGCGCGTCCTGCAGCTTGCGCAGTTCGGTGCCGATCACCAGTGCTTCGGCGTGCTCGTCTTCGGCCAGCCTGGCCAATGGCAGCAACGCGTTCTGATACGCGGCAAACCAGGCTGCCTGGTCGGTGGGCGCGGTGTCGCCGGCCCAATGCCCGGGAATCCACACATGTACCTTGAGGGTGGCCTGCAGGCCGGCGTGGTGGCTCTGCCGCAACGCGGCGCGCATGTCCTCCACGCTGCTGTCGCTGCCCAATACCGGGTCGTTCGACTGCGGGCTGGCCTGCCACACAAACGCCACCAGCAGCGCCTTGCTGGCGCCGGTCTTGGCCAGCGCATCCAGCGACTGCGCCGCGGCCTCGCTTTGCCACGGCGCATTGGCCGAGACCTTGACGTTGGCGCCCATCCACGTCGATGCATCCGCATTGCAGCCGTTGGCCAGCATGCACGCCCCGACCAGCAACGCGGTGCTCAGAACGCGTTTGAACATGTGGCAGATGCCTCGGTGGTGGACGCTGCGGTGCTCCGCGCGCAGTCCATTGCACCAATGGCCGCGGTGTTCTTGCCCGGCTGCACCATCGCCGCAGTGGCAGCCGCAGCGGGCGCACTGGCGCCGGCAGCACCCTGCGTGGCCACGGCATCGCCCACGGCGGTCGCCGCGGTGGGCGGCAACTGCGCCGCGTCCGCTGCCGGCGTCGCCGGGCCACTGGTCGGCAACGACACCGGCGCGGTCATCACCACCGCCTCGCCCTGCAGCAGGGACTGCGCGTCGGCAGGCGCCGCACGCATCCAGCTGCCCCAGCCCTGCGGCTGTACCCAGGCCGCCCCGATCAGGCCCAGCAACAGCAGGCCGGCGGCCTGGGTGCGCTGATCGGCATGCAGTGCGCGCAGCAGCAACGCGGCCGGCACCCACAGCAGCAGCAAGGCGTCGAACCCGGCCCAGCCGAAGGCGAACGCCAGCGCCGCCGCACAGAGGACGGTGCCGGCACTGGCCACCACACCGCGCGTGAGCGCGCTGCTGCGGCTGCGGGCCAGCAAGGCCAGGACCGGGAAGCAGACTACCGCCGCCACGCCCCAGCGCACCGCCGGCAACCAGTCTTGCGCATGCTCGGCCAACGGCAGCGGCAGCGGATGCGCGCCCTGCCCGATGCTGGACAGCGTCGGCCATGGTGCGTTGAACACGGTCAGGTTGACGTAGGCCCACATGCCGACCAGAAACGCGAACGGCAGGTAGCACACCAGGTAGAACGAGCCCGGCGCCTTGCGCAGCATCTGCGGCGGCATCACCAGCAGCAGCCACGGTGCCACCATCGTCGACAGTGCCAGGGTCTGCAGATCCAGGCACAGCAGGATGCACAACCAGCCGGCGATACGCAGATAGGTGAAGGCCTCCACCGGTGTCTGCAGGCGGCGCAAGGTGCGGCACAGGCCGTAGAACGCCAGAAGGCCCAGCGCCTGGCTTCCGCCTGCGGCGATCGGCAGCAGGAACAGCGGATTGCAGCCCACCAGCACCGTCAGCCCACTGGCCCAGCCACGTCCGAACACGCCGGCCAGATCGCGCCACAGCAGCGACAGGAATAGCGCGTTGGCGGCGACCGCCAGGAACGGCCAGACCTGGAACGGCAGATCCCAGCTGTCCAGCCCCAGATTGATCGCCCAGGCCAGCACGCCGGTTGCCGGCAAGCCGGCTGCTGGTGCGATGGCCGGTGCGGCGGAGCCGGCCGACTGCAGCAGCAACGGCTGGCTCAGCAGCGACAGCGCCACCACGGCGACCAGAAATGCCGGCAGCCCGCTGTGCCGGCGCGGAACTGGCGACTCACTCTTCGAGTGCGGCGCGGCGCTCGTTTTCCGAATGCTTGCTGATGCCATGAGTGGTCTTCTCCCAATAGAACGGATTGTGGATCAGCTGCCAGAGGCCCTTGTAGGCGGCGATCGACTGCAGCGCCCAGTACAACGGCACGGTCAGCGCATAGGGCGCCAGCTTGAAGTAATCGCGTTTGAACGCGGCCACCAGCGTGATGTAGATGAAGAACGCATTGGCCAACAACAGATTGACCAGCGAAATGGTGGCCAGCCACGGCGGGAAGAACCGTTCGAACGCGCTTGTCCCGGTGACTGCCCAGACCACGTACAGCGCCCACAGCACCGGCACGCCCAACGCGGTGAAGAAGCCGCCACCGATGAAGAACTGAAAGCCCCAGAAGCCCTTGAACCCGGTGCTGCGATACAGATGCACCGGGTCGCGCATGTGCACCAGCCAGGTCTGCATATAGCCCTTGAGCCAGCGCGAACGCTGCCGGATCCAGTTGGGAATGCTGACGTTGGCTTCTTCGAACGTGGTGGAGTTGACCACGTTGACGCGGTAGCCGTTCTGGATCAGCCGCACGCCCAGATCGGCGTCTTCGGTCACGTTGTACGGGTCCCACGCGCGCACCTGGCGCAACACATCCAGACGGAAGTGGTTGGAGGTGCCACCCAACGGAATCGGGATGCGCAGGTATTCCAGCGCCGGTAGGTAGAAGTCGAACCAGAGCGTGTACTCCAGCGTGAACATCCGCGTCAGCCAGTTTTCGTCGGCGTTGTAGTAGTTCAGGCGCGCCTGGATGCACACCACATCCTTGTCGGCCTTGCGGAATGCCGCCACCACGCGCTTGAGCTGATCCGGCTCGGGCTTGTCTTCGGCGTCGTAGATGGTGAGCAGTTCGCCGCGCGCAAAATGCAGCGCGTAGTTGCAGGCCTTGGGCTTGGTCTTGGGCTGCGACGGCGGCACCCGGATGATTTCGAAGAACGCTTCCAGGCCGAGTTTCTTGGCGGCCTCGATGGTGTCGAAATCGTCCGCTTCCAGTACCAGCTTCACGTCGAGCTTGCTGATCGGGTAATCCAGCTTGCGCAGCGCATTGGCCAGGATCGGCAGGACTTCCGGCTCCTTGTACATCGGCACCAGCACGGTATAGACCGGCAGGTCGTCATCGCGCAGTGCGGCCACTTCGTCCTCGGTGACCTTGATGTCGATGCGGTGGCGCGAGCCGAACCACACCAGCAACAGCTTCAGTCCGAAGGTCGCCAGAAAGCCCAGCGCCACCAGCACGTTGACGGTGATCAGGGCCGGCACCGGGAACAGCACCATCGCGATCACCAGCACCGCGGCGATTGCCCACAGCGTGAGCTTCTGCCCGCGCGTGACCACCTGGCGCGCCGAGTAGGTCGGCGCATGCGCTGCGAGCAGGTTCAGCGCATTGTCGGTGAGCTGCTCGTCGGCGTAGCGCTGCAGGCTCCAGATGATGTCGAACTTGGCGGTGCCGACAAACCGCACGTCTTCGCCGTAGTGCGCACGCGCCCAGGCGAACACCGCCGGGTCGGGGTCGGCCACGGCCAGCACCAGCACGCCGTCTTCGCGGCGCCACGGCAGCAGCAGACGCTGCGCATAACTTTCCAGATCGCCCGGGGTGAGCAGTTCCGGATCCGGCGGCTGCTGCACCAGGTCGACGAACTCCAGGCCGAAGTGCGCGGCGACGATGGCGTAGAACCGCTGCGCCGGCACGCCGCGCTGGGCCAGGATCACATCGCCCAGGCGCGAGTTCCAGCGTTGCTGCAACGCCAGCGCCGAGCGCAGTTGTTCGTCGGTGATGACGCCTGCCGTGACCAGCGCGCGGCCCAACAGACCGCGTTCGCGGCCGATGTCCGGTGCCCGTCCCAGCGCGTCCATTTCGCAGGTGACCGTCATTGTCGTGGCGTCCTTAGAACCGCCACCAGGCAGCCACGAATGGCCCACCTGCAGCGCCGGTGTTGCGGCCCATCACTGGCTGCTGATATCCCACCTGCCACTGGCTGCCGCCCGGCGCGGTGTACAGCGTGGACAGCTGCAGCTTCGTGAGGTCGTAGTTGGTGCCGGTGGCAACGAAGCCGACGCCCCCAGCAGAGCCTGGGACGTCAAAATTGTTGCGCCCGTTGCCCAGACCCTGGATCACGTTGACTTCGCCAAGCAGCAACCAGCTCGGGGTCAGGCTCAGACCGGTAGACGCGTCCACGCGCAGTTCGTCGGAGGCCGCACTGCCGCGCAGGCGCACTGCGCCGCCCAAATCCACGTAGCCGTTGCGCCCGCCCAGCGTGTAACCACGCCCACGGCTGTAACGCAGCTCTAGGCCATAGTCGCCCAGGCCCAGCGCAGGATCGGTATTCGCACTGGGATTGTTCGGATGGTAGGTCTTGCTGCGGCCATAAGCCGGAATGCTGACCAATGCCTGCACCGAGCTGCGCCAGACGTCCTCTTGCGCGCTTGGCAGCGCATAGCGCAAGCCAACTTCCTGATCGGCAAGACCGGTCGTACTGGTGCGGGTCCGGCCATCACCGCCGTAATTGCTGAAACCCACTTCGGTGAAATAGAAATTGCCGATGAAGCTCAGCTTGTCGGTCAGCCCATGCTCGACGTAGACATTCAACTGGTCCTGGCGGCTACGCCCGTTTCCGTCGAATTGTTGGCCCTCGCCAAACGTCGTGCGGTGATGGCTGTCGTCGAACCAGCCGCGGCCATCGCTATGCAGCGCCTTGACGATCACCAGGGTGTCGCCCTGCGGCTGGGTCCAGGCACCGGCCACGGCGATGGCCGGCACGGCGGCCATCACACAGCTCAGAGCAAGCGTCGATAGCGCAGCCGCCGGCACGCGGCGGGTGCTGGATGCAAGAGAAGGAGGCGAGACAACCGGACGGGACTGCAGCGCAGCGGCGCACGGCTGACGTACCCGCAGTTGCGGGTCGTTCTGTAAGGACATTTGCACGATTCCTGATGGGGGACCCGGAAGGGACAGGAAGCTAGTGATTGATCACACTTCGAAGCGAAACGTATCACAGTTACGCCCTGCCACCCATCACTGATTTATCACAAATTTAACGCTAGCGAACTCATCTCTTTCGCAACAATTTCGGCACCTGGGCAGCGGCATGGGTCCAGATCGCCAGCCATACGCCAAGCCGGGTGACCGGCCCGCGCCGGCCCGCTTCGAACTTGCGGAAATAGCGCCACAGCCCGCGGTGTTTGTGCCACTCCACGAAGAACGGCCGCGACCGGCTGGACACGCCACGCACGTGCACGACCTGCAGATCGTTGGCCACCGCCACCAGCGCGCCGGCCTGACGCGCCCGCCGGCACAGGTCCAGGTCTTCGGCATGCAGGCGGTAGGCACCGTCCCAGCCGTCGAGCCGGTCGAACAGGCTGCGCTGCATCAGCATCAAGGCGCCGGAGATGGCGTCGACCACCTGCAACGTCGCAGACGGATCGGCCGGCACCGCCAGCTGCGCGGCAGCGCGCGGTGCGCGCAGCATCGCGGCAAAATCCGGATCGCGGCGGCGCACTGCCGCATCCGGCTGCCCCTGCTCGTCCACCTGCTCCACGCCCAACAACACTGCCGCATGCCCTGCCGCGCGTGCGCACAGCTGCGCCAATGTGTCGCGCTCGACCATCAGGTCCGGATTGATGAACACCAGCCAGGGCGCCTGCGAGTCGCGCGCGCCCTGGTTGCAGGCCGTCGCAAAGCCGGGGTTGTCCGGGTTGGCGATGAAGTGCAGGCGCGCATCGGCCAAGGCATGCCGCTGCACGACTTCCAGGGTGTCGTCGCTGGAGGCGTTGTCGACCACCCGGATCTCGCTGATGCCCTCGGCCACGCGCAGCCGCGACAGGCACGCATCGATGGTGCTGCTGCTCTGGTAGGTGACGACGACGGCGGCGATCTGGACAGGAGTCATCGGTCCATTATCCGGTGCCGAGGCCGCGCAACGCCATCACGCCGATGCCGGCCCGCACATGACGGCTGGCAGCGCCAGCAGGCATACTGCGCGCCCGGAGCCGCCCGGCGGTCTTCCGCAGGCGCCGCCCACGGCGCACCCCACATTCTTCAGTGTCGAGATGACGGCCAGCGACCTTTCAGTGTTGCGCTGCCTTTTCATTCCCTGCAGCGCAACCGCCTGATGGCGCGCGTGCTGCAACGACGGCCCGGCAGCGCCGTCCGTGTTATCGCCGGTGCGCGCGCCGGGTCCGCTACAACGGCATCGATTGGCTGGTCTATACCACTGGCATGCGCCGCACAGGAGCTGCACGCATGAGCACCTCGCATCAGGTGCACGGCATGAGCCTGGAGTTGGCACTGCCGGACTGGCCGGTGTTGACCGCCGAGGAAATCCATCGCGTGCTGCAGCACGTTTGCGCTGCCGGCGATGGCGCACGGATTCGCTGGCATAGCGCACGCCCGTTTTCCGCTGCCGCCTGCGTGGACACCGCCACCGGCACGCTCATCGTCAAGCGGCATCACCGCAGCGTGCGCAGCATCGCCGACTTGCGCCAAGAACATGGCTTCATGGCGCACCTGCGCTGGGCCGGCGCGCCGGTGGTCGAGGTGCTGCACGATGCCGCGGGCCACACCGCCCTGGCCGATGCGCACTGGGTCTATGAAGTACAGCGCGCAGGCCTCGGCCAGGACCTGTATCGGGACGCCTTGTCGTGGACGCCCTTTACCAGCACCGCGCATGCGTTGGCTGCAGGCGCCGCGCTGGCACGCCTGCATCTGGCAGCGCAGGGATTCGATGCGCCGCCACGTCGAAGCAGCGTCCTGGTCGCCAACCTGGCGCTGTTCGCGCAGGCCGACCCGCTGCGGGCGGTGGAACAGGCATTGCTGTCGCGCCCCGGCCTGGCCGCCGATTTCCAGGGCCGGCCCTGGCGCCGCGATCTGGCCGACCATTTGCTGCCCTGGCACGCCCGGGCATGGCCGGTATTGTCGGTGCCCGGTGCATTGCCGCCGCTGTGGACGCACGGCGACTGGCATGCCTCCAACCTGCTGTGGCGCACGCACGACGATGGCGACATCGAGGTCGGCGCGGTGTTCGACTTCGGCCTGTGCGACCGCAATTTTGCGATGTTCGACCTGGCCACGGCGATCGAACGCAACCTGATCCCATGGTTGAACCTGGACGCAGGGCAACGTGCGCAGCCACAGCTGGAGCAACTCGACGCCTTGCTGGACGGCTACAGCCGGCACTGCACGCTGGGCGCGGTGCAGCTGCGGCAGCTGGTCGCCTTGCTGCCGATCGTGCATGCCGACTTCGCCCTGAGCGAGATCGACTACTTCGCAGGCATCACCCGCTCGGCCGACAACGCCGACATCGCCTATCACCGCTACCTGCTCGGCCATGCGGACTGGTTTGCCAGTGCCGATGGCCAGCGTCTGCTCGACCACCTGCACGCGCGCGCGCGCCGGTTGCCATGAGCGCTCTTTCTTCTCCTTTTCGAGTCCTGCGCATGTACCTGCCCGTCTCCCTGCCCCACCGCCGCCCGCTCGCGCTTGCACTCGCGCTGTGCGTGGCCACCCCCGCACTCGCGCAGCAAGACCCCGGCGCCGAGGCGGTGGAACTGGATGCGGTCAACGTGCGTGGCGAGCGCGCCGAGGCCAGCACCGCGTTGACCGGCTTCGGCGCCACGCGGCTGCTGGATGCCCCGGCCTCGATCGCGGTGATCGATCGCCAGCAAGTGCTCGACCGCCAGGCACGCGTGCTCAGCGAGGTATTGCGTGCCGATGCCTCCACGGGCGAGGCCTATGCACCGATCGGCTACTACGAAAATTTCGTCGTGCGCGGCTATTCGCTCAACGCCGCCAACAGCTACCGCATCAACGGCCTGAGCGCGGTGGGCGAGCAATCCATCGCGCTGGAAAACAAGCAGCAGGTGCAGCTCCTCAAGGGTCTGGCCGGGCTGCAATCGGGTGTCAACGAACCGGCCGGGTTGATCGACTACCGCACCAAGCGGCCCGAGCACGTGCGCAGCGTGACCCTGGGGACCGACGAACAAGGTTCGCGCTATGTCGCCGCCGACCTGGGCGACTGGTTCGGCGCCGAACGCAGCCTGGGCCTGCGCGTCAATGCCGCACGCGAAGACATCGACAGCTATGTCGACCACGCCGACGGCTACCGCAATTTCCTCTCGCTGGCCGGCGACTGGAAGATCACCCCGCAATCGCTGCTGCAGCTGGACGTGGAATACCAGCATCGCCAGCAACGCTCGGTGCCGGGTTATCAACTGCTGGGCGGCACCCAGGTGCCGCGCGCCATCGATGTGCATCGCCTGCTCGGCTACCAGCCGTGGTCGCGGCCGGTGGAGATGGATGCGCTCAATGCGCAACTGCGTTACGCCTACCAGTTCAACGACGACTGGCGCGCCACTGCCGAAGCGGCGCGCAGCCGCTCGGTGATCAACGATTTCTCCGCGTTCGCCTGGGGCTGTTACGGCGCGGCCAGTTGCGCCGATATCACCACACCGAACTTTTTCAGCGCGCAAGGCGAGTACGACGTCTACGACTACCGCAACCCCGACGACACCCGCGTGCACGATCAACTGCGCGCCACGCTGGAAGGCCGCGTGCTCACCGGCGCACTGGATCATCACCTGAGCATCGGCGGCGACTGGCTGCGCCGCACCATCGATCGTTTCGGCTCGGTCAACGAATTCGTCGGCAGCGGCAGCATCGACCGCGACCCGGAGGTGTTTGCACAAACCGACGTAGCCCTGGACCCGAAACAGCGCCGCCTGGACAGCCGTCAACGCGCCCTGGTGGTCGCCGACCGGATCGGACTGGGGCCGCGGTGGGAGCTGTCGCTGGGCGCGCGCTATGTGCGCCTGGACGAGCGCAGCTTCGATCGCGATGGCGTCCTGGAGCGCCGCACACGCAAGGACACGCTGCTGCCGCAGGCCGCACTGCTGTTCAAGCCGCAACAGAACGTGTCGCTGTATGCCAGCTACGCCAAGAGCCTGGCCGCCGGCGGCACCGCGCCGTGGTTTGCCGACAACGCCGATGAGATCCTGCCGCCGACCAATGCCTACCAGCTGGAAACCGGTGCAAAATTCGATTTCGACGGCCTGCGCCTGGGCGCGGCGCTGTTCGATATCCGGCAGGCCTACCAGTTCACCCAGCCGCAGGCCGATGGAGGCTTGCGCTATGTGCAACAGGGCCGCCTGCACAACCGTGGGCTGGAACTATCGGCCGACGGGGCGGCAACCGAACAGCTGCGCCTGTTCGCCAGCATCGCGGCGATCCGCGCGCGCGCCGAAGACACCGGGATCGCCGACTACGAAGGCCATCAGGCCATCAACGTACCCAAGCTGCGTGCCAGCCTGCAGGCCGACTACAGCGTGCCCGGCATCGACGGCCTGGCGCTGCTGGCAGGCCTGCAATACAGCGGTCGCAAGTTCGCCGACCGGCTCGGCAACGCCAGCGTGCCGGCCTACACCGTGGCCAACCTGGGCGCGCGCTATGCCACTGCACTGGGCGGGGTCGCCACCACCTGGCGCCTGAACGTGGACAACGTGTTCGACAAGCGCTACTGGCGCGATACGGGCGAATACCAGGGCGATGCGTATCTGTTCCCGGGTGCGCCGCGTACGGCGCGCCTGACGGTGCAGGTGGATTTTTGAGGTCTGCTGCCCCCATCCGCCCTTCGGGCACCTTCCCCCGCAGGCGGGAGAAGGACGTCGAAGCGAGTCAGCCGTGTTTGTGCGTGTTTGAGGCAATGGCTGAAAACAGCAGGCACCAGTTGAAGGCAGGGACTCAGCGGTGAGAGCGCTATCGCGTTTCCATCGCATGCAGATTCGGGGCACCGCGCAGCATCCACGTCCGACCGCACCGCTGTTTTGTACGGCTTGCACCTCTCCCACCGCTGTCCACTTTCCATCAGGCATTGCATGTCGTTGCTCGAATCCACCGCCGTCGTGATCAACCTGCTGGGCGTGTGGCTGACCGCGCGGCGCATTCGCTGGTGCTGGCCGGTCGGCATCGTGGCGGTGGCGCTGTATGCCTGGCTGTTCTATCAGTGGAAACTGTATTCGGACATGCTGCTGCAAGGGGTCTATGTGCTGACCCAGCTGTACGGATGGTGGCACTGGCAACGCGGTGCCGCTGCAGAAACGCGGATTCGCCCGCTGCCGATGCCGGCTGCGGAACTGTGGCTATCGCTATGCATCGGCGCGGCGTTCGCTGCGGCGCTCGGTGCCTACATGCATCACCGTACCGATGCCACGCTGCCGTGGCTGGATGCGGCGCTGGCCAGTTTCAGCCTGGTCGCCAGCGTGTGGGCCGCGCGCAAACGCATCGCCAACTGGGTGCTCTGGATCGTGCTCGATTGCATTTACGTAGGCGTGTTCCTGAGCAAAGGGCTATACCCCACCGCCCTGCTCTACGCCGGTTTCGTGGGGCTTGCGGTGTATGGATGGCGTAGCTGGAAAGCCCAACAGCAGCAGAACCCGGCAGGCGTTGCCTGAGCCACCTGCGGTTTGCGGGCGCGTTCTTCTTTACCATCGCCGCATGTACCTCTCTCACCCAACTGTCTTGCACAGGCGCTGCGGCCACCACCGGCGGATCGCCGCATGAGCGCACCGCGCCAGCACGCCATCACCGAAATTGTCTCCGCGCAGATCGCCGCCGGCGAATGGGGTCCTGACCAGCGCCTGCCGGTCGAGCGCGAGCTTGCCGAACGCTTCGGCTGCACCCGCATCACCTTGCGTGAGGCCTTGCAGCAACTGGAAGCGCAGGGACGCATCTACCGCGAGAACCGGCGCGGCTGGTTCGTCAGCGCACCGCGCGTGCGTTACGACCCCACCAGCATCGCCGGTTTCATGCAGTACGTGGCGGCGCAGGGGCGCAAGCCGCGCACCGAGCTGTTGAGTGCCACCCGCCAGGCGGCGGGCGCTGCCTACGCGGCGGCGCTACGGCTGCAGACGCCCTACGAAGAGGTCTTCGTGCTGCAACGCCGGCGCTGGATCGACCGCCGCGCGGTGCTGCTGGAAACCAACGTGGTGCTGGCTGCCTGGGCGCCGGGCCTGCTGGACCACGACCTGGCCGGTTCGCTGTCGAGCGTGTTCAACCGGAAACTCGGGCTGTTCCTGAGCCGCGCGCAGTTGTCGATGCATCCGGCCGGGCTGGACGCCGCGCAAGCCCTGTTGCTGCAGTCCACCACCGGCACGCCCTGCTTCCGGCTGCAGCGGATCAGCTACGCCGAAGACGGCCGCGCGGTGGAGCTGGATATCGAATCCTGGCGCCACGACGCGCTGGAGGTGGTGGTACGCACCGAGGCACCGATGCGGTCGGCTTCTTGAGCGGCTAACAAGACGACGTCACGTCAGTCATTGCACTGCGGCCTGGCTGCAGGGCCCTTGCCCGCCCACCATCGCGGGACACGCCGTGAATCCGTCCATGGAGGCTCTTACGCGGCATCCATGCCGCGTAAGGTCCCGCGACGGTGGGCGGGCAAGGACCAGTCGAGATGGTCGGTGTGCATGTTTTCAACAAAGCAACCGACTCACTCTCCGGTGCGGTGTCCTCGCCGATTGCGGGACCGTGTGGCGGCATGGATGCCGCCACCGAGCCCCCAGGGACGGGTTCACGGCGTGTCCCGCGAGCGGTGAGGGCACCGCGCCCTCGACCCCCTCGGCGTTTGACCTGGACTCCCGATAGCATCTACCAGCATACGGCCGACAAGCCACTGCACTCACCGCACGGCAAGCAGTCGTCAGGTTGCATAGGACAGCGCTCAAGAACTGCACTGCACAAGTCCATCGAACACCGGCTGCGCCCGCCTGACGGTGAGCATGCCGCTTTGGCAGCTGTTCTACGCGTCGAACAGCGTGCGCTGCGGGTCCGGCGGCGGCAGGTCGGCGAGCAGCTGCGCGAGTTGATCGCGCTGCGCACGTAGCGGGTCGTGCATCAGGAAGTTGGCCAGGCGTGCGTGCCAGGCCGGCCAGCGCGTGGCCAGTGCATCCATGTCGCCATCGGCCGGGCGGCCTTCGTGTGGCGAGGCGACAAAGGCGGTATCGCACAGCACGTTGCGCCATCCCAGCCCCGCCATGCGCAGACTCAGGTCCACCAGTGCCGCATACCAGGAGCCATAGCTGCTGGCATCCAGGCCGCCGGCCTTGCGCCGTGCGCTGCCGCGCAGCAGCACCGCGTGGCCGATCGCCGATGGCAGTTCCGGATGCAGCGGCGGCATCGCCGCACACGCAGCGGCGAGTCGCTCCGGCGCGGCCGGCAGTGGATTGAGTTCGCCCAGGCGTGGCCAGGCACAGGCTTCGCCTACATTGCTCCACGGGGTGGCGGTGGCAATCGCCGCATCGCGCGCAAAACAGGCATCGAGTTGATTCAACCAACCCGGCAGCGGGCAGGCATCCACACCCAGCACCACCACGTCGGCATCGCCGCAGGCGCTGAGCATTTCGTCCAGATGCGCGACCTCGCCGAGCATGCGCTGGCGCCGTGTGTGATGCGCCTGCAGCCGCGTGCGCGCCAGCCAGTGTGCGATCACCGCGCGGCCACGCGGGCCGGCCTGCGCGTCGTCGGCCAGCCACACCCGCGTGCCGGCGGGCGTGGCGGCATCCAGTGCGCCCAGGCAGGCATCCAGGGCCTCGTCGTCGGTGCCGACCGGCACCAGCACGACGGGCAACGCCGCACTCATTGCGGCTTCTGGCTGGGCTTCAGCGGCTCCATGGCCTTGAACTTCTGGCCGTATTCGTCGGTGAGATTGCGCGCTTCCTGCGGGTTGCGCACGATCGACGGGGTGATCAGCACGATGACTTCGCGGCGACGAGAATCTTTGGTCTTTGTCCCGAACAGAGCGCCGACCACCGGCAATTTACTCAGGAACGGCACACCGTCGCTACCGTCAGTTGTGCTGTCGTCGATCAAGCCCGCCAACATGATGGTGTCACCACTCTGCACGGCTGCTTCTGTCTTGACGCGACGCGTGTTGATATCGACATTGCAGGCAGCCGCATTGACTGTTGCTGTCGCAGAAAGACAAGCAGCAGGGCGATTCTCTGGACTACTAACCTCCTGCACGATATCTAGAAATACCATGCCGTCTTTCGTGACGCGCGGCCGTACTTTCAGGATCACACCGGTGTCGATGTATTGCACCGAAGAGAAGCTGCTGTCGCTACCAAGCCCGGTATTGATGGACGTCGAATTGATGGCAATACGCGAACCGACATTGAGCGTCGCTTCGGCATTGTTGCGCACAAACACAGAAGGCGTCTGCAGCAGGCGAACGTTAGTTACTTGATCGAGCGCAGTGATAATCGCAGCAGCGTTTTTCCCTAGAAAACTCCAAGCAACCCCTCCACTACCGACTTTCCCGGCGATGTCACCCCAGATGTTACGTCCCGCTGCATTTGCAAGACCAGCTCCCAGACCGATGCCCGTTCCATTGGTCAGACCGCCATCGGTCGCGGTTGCCGGTGCATTTACTGCATTTTCAAAATACCAGTTAACGCCGTAACTCAGCGCACCGGTCAAATTCACCTCAGCCACCTGCGCCTCGATATGCACCTGCATCGGCATCACGTCGAGCTTTTCGATGACGTCGCGGATGGAGGTCCATGCCTGCGGGGTGGAACGCACCAGCAAGGTATTGGTTTCGGCCACCGCCGACACGCCGACCTTGTCGCCTTCCACCTCCAGCGTCACCGCGCCATTGCCGTTGCTGCGCGGCGACAGCTGCAGGCTGCCGTTGCCCAGCCCACCGCTACTGCTGCCACTGCTGCTGCTGCCACCGAAGCTGCTGCCGGAGGAGCTGCCATCGCTGCTTTCGCCGACGCTGCCGCCGGTCATGCCCGAGCTGCCGCCCATGCTGCTGTCGCGATTGCCCAGCTGCCCACCCAGCACGCTGGTTTCCGCGCCCGGCGCCAGCGAAGCATTGGAGTCGCCGTTGTTGCCGCGGCCGCCGAACACCTCCGACAGGCGGTCGGCCAGGTCCTTGGCCTTGATGTACTTCAACTCATACGAGAACAGCCGCACGCCGCCACCGGCGCTGTCGATGCGGTCCAGCCACTGCTGGATCTGGTCCAGGTAGCGCGGTTGCGGGGTGATCACCAGCACCGCGTTGGCGTTCTCCAGCGGCATGAAGCGGAACATGCCGGCACTGGGCGTCTTGCTCTGTTCGCCGAAGACCTTTTCCAGATCTGCAGAAACCTTTTCGGCCTTGCCGGACTGGATCGGGAACACGCCCACCGACATGCCCGACAGCCAGTCCACGTCGAAGATCTGCACGGTGCGCAGGTAGTTTTCCAGCTCGGCGCGGGTGCCGCCCAGGGTGATCACGTTGCGCGAGGGATCGGTACCGACGATGGCGTTGGGGCGCGCGTACGGCTCCAGCACCTTCTTCATTTCGCTGGCGGAGATGAACTTCAACGGCACCACGCGCACCTCGAAGCCGCGCGCGGCCGAGGCCGATGCGGTGCTGGGCGCGACGGTGCCGGCCAGCGCCTGGTCGGCCGGCACGATGTTGTAACGGCCCCCGCTGAACACCATGCGCGCGTTATTCCAGCCCAGCACCATTTCCAGCAGGTTCAAGGCCTGCGCCGGCGAGACCGGATTGGGCGTGGCCAGGGTCACGGTGCCCTGCACGCCGGGGGCGATGACGTAGTTCTGCCCGAGCATGTCGCCCAGGATCGCCTTGACCACCGCCTGCACCGACTCGCCTTCGAAGTTGAAGGTGGCGCTGCCGCTGCTGGCCATGCCCAGCGTCGGTGCCGGCGCGCTCGCCGCGCTCTGGTTGATCATGGTGCCGCTGCCCCGCCGGATCACCGGGGTGGGCTTGGCGCTGGCATTGCCCTCGGCGCGTTGCTCGGCGCTGGTCTGGGTGGCGCCGGCAGCGCCGACTTGCGGGTCCAGGCGCGCGTCGCGGCGCACCTCCGGCGGCGGCGTGGAGGCGCAACCGGCCAGCAGGCCGATCAGCAGGGACACGGGAAACAGGCGCTGCGTCATGCGTTCACTCATTGGGTCTGACCGGGGGTAGAGCCGCTCTGGCGCTGCTGTTGCAGCTGGCGGCGTCGGGCTTCGATACGTTCGCGGATGGCGCGCATCTGATCGTCGGAGGGGCGTGGGGCTTCCTGAGCGCCATCGCTGCGCTGCGGCGGCACCGTCGGCGGTGTCTGCCCGCCGGGCTGCTGTGGCTGCGCGGCGGGCTGGGTCTGCGGCGGTTGCGTCGGCGCAACGGCGGCGGCATCGGGCGAGGGTAACGGCGGGATGGCGCCGGCAGCGGCGCGCGCGCCCGCATTGGCGGTGGGTGGCTGCCCGCCCAGGCCGTTGAACACATGCAACTCCAGTGTCTGAGTGCCGCCGGGGCCCTCGATGGTTGCGCTGCGCGGCTGCAGGGCGAGCAGGCGCCAGCCCTTGACCGTCTCGCCGCCCAGTTGCACACGCACCGAATCCTGCGGGTCCAGCGTCAGCGTGGCCATCTTGAAGTTGTCCGTCAGCAGCACACCGGTCAGGCGCACCGTCGAGGCAGCGCTGCTGCCGTCGTTGCCGGACAGGAAGAACGGATGCGGCAGGCGGTCTTCGGCGAAGGCCGGATGCGCGGCGATCTCCGAATATTTTTCGAATGCGCCCAGCCGTTCCGGGGCCGGTGCCGGCAGCGTGGGCAGGCGCTGCACCAGTGCCGGGTCGTCCGGCAGCAACTCCACGCGCTTGCCCAGCCCGGCCACGGCCAGTATGCATACCAGCAGCGCCCAGCCGACCACGGTGGCCAGCAGCCAGGTGCGCAGGCCGATCATGTCAAGGCGCATTGCCGGCCTCCGCAGCGTCGGGGGCGGCGGGCGCCGCGTCGGTGTTCAACGGCGCGGCGCTGGCGCCCGGGCGCAGATAGCCGGCCAGCTCGAAGGCGATATCCAGGCCGTTGCCGCTTTCGTTGGGCGAAAGTTGATAGCGCTGCGCCATCACGTTGAGATTGTCCACGAACAGGCGCGGGGTGCCGTTTTCCAGGCTGTACAGCACCGAGGCCAGCTCCGGCGTGCCGCAGCGCAGGCGCACCTGCACCGCAACGCGGGTGAAGCGGTCCTTGCTTTCCGGCTGCAGCGGCGAGCGGTTGCTGATCGCGCAGCTGCGGTTGCCGGGGCTGGCTTCCACCACCGCGCGTTCCAGCCGCTGCACCAGGCCGGCCGATGCCAGTTCGGCCGAGGTTTCCGGCAGGAAGCCCGGGCGGCTTTCCAGGGTCTGGCGCGCCTGGTGTAGCCGTTTGCTGACTTCCGGCGCCTGCTGCAGCTGCACGCGCACGCGCAGCTCGCGTTCGCGCAGCGCCTGCAGCTCGTCCTGCACGGCGATCATCGGCTGGGTGAACCAGGGGTGCACCAGCACCAGATAGGCCACGCCGATCACCAGCAGCAGCAGGCCCAAAGCGATCCAGCGATCGCGCTTAACGTTGCGTGGCATCGGCCGCCTCCTTGGCATCGGGGCCGGCCAGTTCGGCGGTGATGGTGAAGCGGTCGACGTTGCGGCCGGCATCGCTCTGCAGCACGCCGGTCAGCGAGGGCGTGCGCCACAGCGGCGAGCCTTCCAGACGCCGCACCAGCGAAGAGGCTTCGTTGCTCAACCCGATCAACTGCAATTGCCCGCCTTCGACCGAGAATTTTTCCAGATAGGTCCCACCGGGCAGGCGCCGGCTCAGCTCGTCCCAGATTTCCACCGAGGTCGGGCGGGTGGCGCGCTGCTGCTGGAAGAAGTTTGCACCTTCGACCAGATCCAGCAATTGCTGGCGTTCGGCGGCAACCTGGCGCGCACGCGCGGCGTTGGCCTGCACCTTGGCACGCAGGTCGTCGGCGGCCTGGCGGCGGTTGTCCAGCAGCAGCCAGCCGGCCACGGCCAGCAACACCAGTGCGGCGGCCGCGAGCAACAGGTTCCAGCGCTGCATCGGGTCGCTGCGCCGCAGCCGGCGCGCCGGTGGCAGCAGGTTCACACCCAATGGCAGGCCCTGCGCGTCGGCAACATCGATGCCGGACAAGGCGCTGGTCCATGCGTCGGGCACGCCGTCGGGGCCATCGATCATGCGTCGCGGCACCACCACCAGTTCGGCATCGAGCTGGCCGTCTTCGCGTACGTCCAGCACGCGCGCATCGAAGTACACCTGGTCGGCGGTGAACGGGGTTTGCCGGTCGATCTCGAAGCGCGCCACGTCCTGCAGGCGCGCCGCTGCCGCAGCAGGCAGGCGCAACGGGCGACGCAAGGCATGCGCGGCCGGCAGCAGCCAATGCCGCGGCAGGCCCTCCAGCGCGGTGGGCAGCAAGGCATTGACCTCCTGCGGCTGCACCGGCCATGGCAGGCTGGCGATGGCCTCGCTGCTGTGGTCGCGCTGACGCAGCAACTGCAACGCCTGCCCATCGGGCTGCAACAGCAGCCGCGACGGCGACAGGCCCAACTGCCATTGCCAGCGCTGCGGCAGCCAGGCCAGCAGCGATTGCTGCCACCAACGCCAGAAGCCTCCGGCGCCCGGCATGGCGCGTACGCCGATACGACCCAAGGTATCCCGCCATGCGGTCATTGCACTGCTGCTCCCTCTTCCCAACGCAACACGGTATACGCCGACCCAGGTAATGCGGACGCACTGGTGGAGACGACTGCCCGCAACACGGCCTCGCGTCCCTGACTCAGTCGCGCCCGGCTCTCGATACTATAAGTGTCCGACCCACCGACCGTCGCCTCGCTGCCCGGCAAACCCGGCGGCGCGTCACGCTGGGCCAGCAGTTGCCGCGCATCCAGGCCCATCGCGGTCAGCACCGGGCCGGGCGCAAAGCGCGCCTCGGGACGCGAGCGGCCGCTGTACAGGGTGAGGTTGGGCAACAGCTTGCGATACAGCTCGCCATCCATGCCCAGCACCAGGCGCAACTCGCCCAGCGTTTCGAACGGGCCATCCTTGGCACCGTACGGCAATCCGGCATCGGCGTAATCGCGATCTTCTGCGCCCCCCCCGGGCTGGCTCAGCGAGTCGCCGTCGCGCCAGTCGACGATGGCGCCGGCAATGCGCGTATCGCGGCCCTGTTCGGCACCGACCGCGCGCATCAGGCCGGCCAGCAGCGCGGGCTCGGCCATGTTCAAGTCCACCTTGCCGCTTTCGTCGGTGATGCGGATCTCCACCGTGGCATCGTCCATCTGCCAACGATAGCGCCGCCCGTCTGCAAGCCAGCGTGCCTGGGTGTCGGTGCTCTGCAGGCGGGATAACGCGTATTCCAGCCCGGAGCGCGCGCATTCCTGCGCCTGCGCGCCGTTGCGCAGCATGCTGCCCTGCAGCGCTTCCACCCGCGCGGTCAGCGCGAATGCGCCGATCATCGCGGTGAGCAGCGCAATCAGCCATAGCACCAACACCAGTGCGGCACCGCGCATCGCGCTCATTGCCCCGCTCCCGGGTTGCTGGATTGCGGCAGGGCCACCACCAGCGGCGGCCAGGCGGCACCGCCGCTACGGATCTCGATGCGCACCAGCAACGGCAGGCGGTCGTGCCATTCCCACTGCGGCAACCACGCGCTGAGGCGGCCGCTCTGCGGATCCATGCCGCGATACCGGAAGCTCACCTGCTGCACGTCGTCGGCAAGTGTTTCCGGCGGCAGCGTGGTGCCCTCCTCAATCGGCTTGCCCGATTGCAGCATGGTCAATGCGATCCGCAGGGTGCGCTGCTCGCCATCGCCGGCCACCGACAGATCGTGCAGATACGGCCCGCCGCGGCCCAGGTAATCCGGCACATCGGCGGCAAACCGCATGCGCTGCGCCTCGCCGATGAACAGCATCGGCTGCTGACTCTGCGGGTCGATGCCCATCGCGATCGGCAGTGCCGCCGCCAGCCGCCGGCGCAGGAATTCCTCCACCGCACGCACGCGCTCGCTGCGCTGGGCGATCGCCTCGCCGCGCTGGCTCACCGCGCTGGCCGAGCGCAAGGTGGCAAACGCCAATGCCAGCCCGCCCACCAGCAACATCGTCGCCAGCAACACTTCGATCAAGGTGAACCCGGCACTACGCGGCCGACTCATGGCGCGCTGCCCGGTTGCGCCGCCGCGACCAGCCGCAAGGTGCGCCACTGCAACACCTGGTTGGGTTGCTCGCCCCAGCGCACCACCAGGGTCAGCTGCAGCAGCGTGTGTGCGCCGGGGGACACCGGCGCCTGCGGATTGCGCCGCGGCTCGTCGTACGGGCGCACATCCATCGACCAGCGGAAATGCCCGTCCTCGAACGTGCCTTGCTGCTGCTCGGGCACCAGCGGTTTGTCCATGCCCTGCGCCGCCAGCAACGATTGCGCATGCAAGGTGGCGCGCGTGCTGTCGTCGGCCGCGCGCACCTGACGCGCGGCACCGGACAGCGATCCCAGCAACAGGCTCAATGCCAGCGCCAGCAACGCAAAGGCGACGATCACCTCGATCAGCGTGTAACCGCGCTGGCGCTTCATGGCGCCGGCGTCCGCAACTGCCCGGAACGCACTTCGCCGGTGATCCAGCCCACGTCCACGCGCCAGGTGGCGTCCTTGACGCGCAGATCGATGCGCCCGCCGGTGGAGGCGCCATCGGGGAAGAACTGGATGGCGCCCTGATCCTGCCGCGACTGCACCTGCCGAGCACCGGTGAAACGCACCTCCAGCGACGCCGGCAGATCGCCGTGATGGCCGCCGGGTGCTTCCCAGCGGCGCTGCTGCGGGTCGATCAGAAAGCGCTGCGGCGTGCCGGTGGCGATCGCCTGCGTGCGCGTATAGCGCAGCTGCGAGGCGATCGCCTTGCCGGCGGTGCGCAGGCGCATGCCGTCGATCCCGCCGTTGAGCGCTGCGGCGGCCAGCACACCGGCCATCGCGATCAGGGCGATGACCAGCAGCATCTCCAGCAACGAACTGCCACGCGTGCGTGTGCGACCAGGGCCGACCACTCCATGCGGATGACGCAACGGCTGACACGCAACGCGCATGGCGAGCGGCTTATTGGTACTTGATGTCCGCGTCGTAACTGCTGCCACCGGGGCGGCCGTCCTTGCCCAGGCTGATCAGATCGAACGGCTGGCCATCACCGGGCGCGCGGTATTCGATGGTGTGGCCCCACGGGTCGTTGAGTTCGGCCGGCTTGGCGTACGGGCCCAGCCAGCCGCTGCTGCCGCCGGGCTGGGTGACCAGGTCATCGAGCTTGCTCGGCAACTTGCCGGTGTCGAGCTGGAAATTCTCGATCTTGCCGGCCAGGGTCTGGATCTGCGACTTGGCCAGATTGGCCTTGCCGCGATCGGCACCACCGAGTACACGGCTGCCGACCAGGGTCAGCACCGCGCCGATCAGGACGATGACGATGATGATTTCCAGCAGGCTCATGCCGGCCTGGCCTGCACGCGATGGGCTACGGGTGATGGAGCGCTTGATCATGAACGATTTCCTTGCACGTCGATGAAAGATGCTGCCGCCAGAAGATGACACAGCGGCCATTGCAATGGTTCCCGCATGGGTGTCGCGCGGTCACCGGAACGTTGTTGTGAATCCACCGCCACGTTATCCGATGGCATTGGTCAGGTCATACAGCGGTACCAGCACCGAGATGATGACAAGCCCCACCACCGAGGCCAGCACCAGCGTGATCAGCGGCACCAGCGCGGCCAGCGCGCGGTCGATGGCCTGCGCGGTTTCCAGCTCGAAGGTGTCGGCGGTCTTGAGCAGCATCGTATCCAGCGCGCCCGATTCTTCGCCGACCTGGATCATCTGCAGGGCCAGGCGCGGGAAGCGCTTGCCGCGTGCCAGCGCCATCGCCAGGCCATGGCCGTTCTTGACGTCGTCGGCGGCGGCATCGACATCCTCGACCAATGCCAGATTGGACATCACGTTGCGCGCAATGCCGATTGCCGCCAGCAGCGGCACGCCGTTGCGCAACAAGGTGCCCAGGGTACGCGTCAGCCGTGCGGTTTCCAGGCGCGCGATCAGGCTGCCGACCACTTTCTGCCGCAGCAACCATTCGTCCAGCGCGGCACGGAAGGCGGCATTGCGGCGTTTGCGATCCAGCCACAGCCCCAGTACGCCCGGCACCACGATCAATACCACCCACCAGTCGCGCACCAGCAGGCCTACGCTCAACACCGCCTGGGTGAACCACGGCAAGGCCACATCCAGGCTTTCGTACATCTGCGCGAACTGCGGCACCACATAGCCGAGCAGGAACAGCAGCGCGCAGCCGACCACCGCCAGCAGGATCGCCGGATAGATCAACGCGTTGATCACCTTGCCGCGCAGCGCGCGGCTGCGCTCCAGGTAGTCGGCCAGGCGTCGCAGCGTGTCCTGCATGCTGCCGCCGGCTTCGCCGGCGCGCACCATGTTGATGTAGAGCTTGGAAAACAGCCCGTGCTGGCGTTCCAGCGCCGAGGACAGCGGCGCGCCGCCACGCACGGTGTCGCGCACATCGCCGATCACGCGCCGGCTTTTGTCGTCTTCGGGCAGATCCATCAGGATCGACAACGCGCGATCCAAAGGCTGGCCGGCACCGATCAGCGTGGACAACTGCTGGGTGAACTGCACCAGCGCGGCGTTGTCGAACGGCTTCTTGCGCAACAGCATGCGCAGCGACGGCGAGTCGTTTTCGCCGGTGGCCAGGCGTGTTTCCACCGGCAGGTGGCCCTGCTCCTGCAGGCGCAGGGCCACGTCGGCATCGCTGGCCGCTTCCATCTGGCCATCGAGCATTTCGCCGTGGGCGTCGAGCGCCTTGTAGCGGTACAGGGGCATCAGGCTGGAAGGCCGGGAGTGGGGAATCGGGAATCGGGAATCGGGCAAAGCAGGGTGCTGCGCTGTGTTGGCGCGACTGCGCGCATCTGCGCGTGCGCGTACCGCAGTGCCACGACGCTGCCTTGGTTATCTTCCGATCCTGAGCATCCGATGCTCGTTGTGGCTCCGTTGACTCTCACGCATCCTCCGTCACGCGCAGCACTTCTTCGATGGTGGTTTCGCCGCGCAAGGCCTTGGACAGGCCGTCTTCGTACATGGTGCGCATGCCGGCCTTGCGGGCCAGTTGCTCGATCTCGCCCATGCCGGCGCGACGCATCACCGCGCGCCGCAATTCGTCGTTCATGACCAGGAATTCGACGATGGTGGTGCGGCCGAGGTAACCGGTCGGCGCGGCGGCAGAGGCGCGCGGGCGATACAGGTAGATCTCTCCGTCCGGCTGCAGCCGGCGCAGGTTGAAGCGTTCGACTTCTTCCGGCGATGCCGGATAGCGCTCGGCGTTGGCCAGGTCGAGTTTGCGCACCAGCCGCTGCGCCAGGATGCCGTTGATGGTGGAGGTGAGCAGATAATCCTCCACGCCCATGTCGAGCAGGCGGGTGATGCCGCCGGCCGCATTGTTGGTGTGCAGCGTGGACAGCACCAGATGGCCGGTGAGCGCGGACTGGATCGCGATGCGTGCGGTTTCCAGATCGCGCATTTCGCCGATCATGATGATGTCCGGATCCTGGCGCACGATGCTGCGCAGCGCGTTGGCGAAATCCAGCCCGATCTGCGGTTTGGCCTGGATCTGGTTGATGCCTTCGATTTGGTATTCCACCGGGTCTTCGACGGTGATGATCTTCACGTCAGAGGTATTGAGCTGGCTCAATGCGGTGTACAGCGTGGTGGTCTTGCCCGAGCCGGTCGGGCCGGTCACCAGCATGATGCCGTGCGGTTGCTCCAGCACCTTGCGGAACTGCGGCAGAAACTCTTCGGTGAAGCCGAGCTTGTAGAAGTCGAACACCACCGTCTCGCGATCGAGCAGGCGCATCACCACGCTCTCGCCGTGCGCGGTGGGCACGGTGCTGACACGCAGGTCCAGCTCCTTGCCCTGCACGCGCAGCATGATGCGGCCGTCCTGCGGCAGCCGGCGTTCGGCGATGTTGAGCTTGGCCATGATCTTGATGCGGCTGATGACCGCAGCGGTGAGCTTGGCCGGCGGGCTTTCGCCTTCCACCAGCACACCGTCCACGCGGTAACGCACCTTGAGCCGGCTTTCGAACGGTTCGATATGGATGTCCGAGGCGCGCAGCTCCACCGCGTGCTGGATCACCAGGTTCACCAGGCGAATCACCGGCGCCTCGGACGCCAGGTCGCGCAGCGCTTCGATATCGTCGCTGCTGTTGGCATCGCCATCGGCGGTTTCCACGATGGTGCCCATCGCGCTGCGGCCCTGGCCGTACCAGCGCTCGATCAGATCGTCGATTTCCGAGCGCAGGCCAACCTGCAGGAATAGCGCACAGCCGGTGGCAAGCCGCACCGCGTCGATCGCGTAATCATCGTAGGGATCGGCGATCCACAGCTCCAGCCGGCCATCGCGCTCGCCGACCGGGCACAGATGGAATTGCTTGAGGAAGCGTAGCGACAGCCCCTGCACTTCCGGCAGCATCTCCGGCGGGGTATCGCCGAGCTGGCGGGCGTCCACCAGCGGCAGACCCAGCACATCGGCGCAGGTCTCGGCATGATCGCGTTCGGATACCAGGCCCAGACGGCCGAGCAAGGCCAGCAGGCCCATGCCGGATTCGGTCTGCAACTGGCGTGCGCGCAGCAGATCGGTGTCTTTCAGGCGACGGCGTTCGAGCAGCGCCTCGACGATGCGCGTCTCCGCACTGCGATGCTCAATTGGATCGACGGCAACCGCGTTCACACTCGTCTCCACTGGTCCGGCGCCGACTGTAGCAGTTTGCCGCGACGATCAACCGCACGCATCTGAATCGCCCTGAAAAACGATGCCCCCGGTGATTGGCCGGGGGCATCGGTCACACTATCTGCCTACTTACTGTCGTGCAACGAGCGTCAGCTTCGCGTAGTCGCCAGCGCCCACCAGCTTGATGTAGTAGGTGCCTGCCTTGGGAGCAGTGAAACGCACGGTTTCGCTGTTGCCCGGGCGGGTCGACTTGGCGTCGTAACTGGTCGCGCTGGGTTCGGCTTCATGGCTGACGTACACCGACACATCGCCGGTGCCACCGTAGGTCATGAAACTGAGCACGGCCCCGGCCTTGGCTTCGAAGCTGTACAGCGTGGCGCTGCCGGCGGTACCACTCAGGCCGGTCAGCGGGGCCTTGTTGGTCAAGGCAATGGCGGTCGGCGCGCAGCTTTCGGTGGCCGGATCGCAGGGCTCCACCAGCACCGCTTCCAGCGCGGCCTTGGCATCGACGATGCCGCTGCCGATCGGGGTGCTGGCCGGCGGCGTCACCGGGAAGCGGCGGCTGGTCTGCTTGAGCAGGGCTTCCACTGCGGCCGGAGTCAGCGGGCCATCGCCCAGGCCGATCGCCGCGCTCTGCACCAGGGCGACGACACCGGCCACGTGCGGCGATGCCATCGAGGTGCCACCTAGTCCCATATAGGTATAGGTGCCCGAGGTCGGCGTGGTCGCACCGGTATAACCGGCCTGCCAGATGTAGCCGCCCGGATTGCCGTCCACGCTGCCACCGCCGCCCGGACCGGACAGGTCCACCTTGCTGCCGTAGTTGGAGTAGTAGGTGATGCCGCCGGTGATGCGCGTGGCACCCACGGTGATGGTGTTGTTGCAGCTGGCCGGCGAATGGTTGGCCGCGTCTTCGCCGCTGTTGCCGGCCGCCACCACCACGGTGGTGCCGCGCGAGACGGCGCCGTTGATTGCCAGCTGGGTGGCCGAATCGCACGGCTCGCCGCCGCCCAGGCTCATGTTGATGACCTCGGCCGGGTTGGTGTTGGCGGGCACGCCAGCAACCGTACCGCCGGAGGCCCAGACGATCGCATCGGCGATGTCGGAGGTGTAGCCACCGCAACGGCCGAGCACGCGCACCGGCAGGATGGTCGCCTTCGGCGCCACGCCGGCCATGCCGACGCCGTTATTGGTCGCTTCGGCCACGGTGCCCGAGACATGGGTGCCGTGCCAGGAGCTTTCCTGCGCCACCGAGCCGTCATAGCAGACGTTGTCGGCCTCTTCCCAGTCGCCGTAATCCAGCGCGCCCGGTACCCGGGCGTCGGTCGGACGACGCGAGACTTCTGCATCGGTAATGAAGTCGTAACCCTGCAGCAGGTTGCCGGCAAAATCCGGATGGCCGGGCAGGATGCCGGTATCCAGCACCGCCACCACCACGCCAGCGCCCTGCGACAGATCCCATGCGGCCGGCGCATTGATGCCGCCGTTGGGGTTGCTCAGATGCCACTGGTACTGCGCGTACAGCGGGTCATTGGGCACCAGCTGCGGGCTCACGTCGGTGGCGGCGAGGCTCTTCTTGATCTCGACCGGGCGCAGCATGCGGTCGATCTGCACGTCGGCCACGGACGGGTCGTTCTTGAGCTCGACCACGACCTTGTCCACCTGTGCGGTGGTCAGCGTGCTGGACAGCTTGATCAGGTCCGAGCCGATGCCGAGCTTGCGCACATACGTCGCCTTGGCGGCGGCTGCGCTGCTGCGTGCGCCAGTGCTCGCACCGACACGGCCGACGGCGGCCTGCACCGCGCTCAGCTTGCTGGCGCGATCGGTCGCGGCGGCGGTGTTGTCCTTGTAGCGCACGATCAGGCGGCTACTGAACGCAGCGCCGGCCGATGCTGCCTGGGTCGGTTCCTTGACCAGCAGTTGCGGGGCAGCAGCGAGCGTGCCCGATGCACCGAGCGCCATCATCAAGATGGCGCCGGTCAGCGGGGAGAGACGGAAATTCTTGTCGATCACGGTGAAGTCCTCTTCGTGTTTTTCGTCGATCAGCTGGGAGCGGCTTTCGAAACTGCTGCGCAACTGCGGTGCAGCTCGCTGCGTTTGATCAGCCACTCCTGGTAAGGCCATCACTCCATCGAATCCGTTGGCCGGCCCAGCCACGGTCCTTGCCCGCCCCCTCGGGCCTTGCTCTGGCGCGGCGGCGCACACCGGCGCCGCCGCGTGTCATGCACCCAGCGGGTTACCAGCCGAAGCCGGCACCCACACCGATGGAACTGTCGTCACCACTGAGCGCGCCGCCCACCGTCAGCGTGGCGCGCGGGCTGATCGCACGCTGGTAGCCCACCGACAACGCCGATTCGCCGTTCTGGAAACCGACACCGGCACCGACGCGGTTCTGCGTGGCGATGCCACCGACGCTGGCGGCCATGTTCAACATCGCCGAACTCATCGCGCCCTGCCGGTCCAGGCGACGGTTCTGCCGGCGCAGACGGTCCTCGATGTCGCCCTGGTAGGTCTCGAAGCTGTCGGCCATCGCGCTGTAGCGGCTGTCGGTATAGCTGTTGGCCGCGGCGACGCCGTTGTCCAGCTGGCCCTTGTTGACCGCATCGGTGGCACGCGTGCCGGCCGCCACATTGGCCACCTGACGCTCGCCGCCGACGCTGCCCACCGACACCGTGTTGGCACGATCGGCAACCGACCCCTGACCCAGGGCCACCGCACCTTGTGCGCTTACCCGGGCACCCTGGCCAATCGCAGTACCGGAGGCCGCACTGACTTGCGCGCCCTCGCCCATCGCCACCGCATTGGTCGCCACCGCGGCAATCTGCGTATTGGCGCCGACCGCGGTGCTGCCATCGGCATTGACGCGCGCATTACTGCCGATCGCGGTGTCGTTGGGTCCATGCGCATACGCGCTGCCGCCGATCGCCGTGCCGGTCACGTGGTTGGCCACTGCCGCCGTGCCGACGGCGGTGGACGTTGCGGCCGGGGTGATGCTGCCGACTACCGCTGCGGTCGGCGTGCCCTGCACGCTGGCGCCGGTATCGGCGACAGCGTTGCTCGATGCAGTCACTGCACTGGTGGCAACAGCCGGCACCGCTGCGGTGCGCAGCGACAGCGTGCGTACCGCAGTGCTGGCCGTTGCGGTACCGCCACGTGCGTCCAGCTCGGTGACCTTGCTGTCCAACGCGGTCAATGCCGCACCGACGTTGTTGTAGCTGGCACCCTGGATCACGTAGGTCGGCGCCACGAACACGCCTTGCGCACCAATCGCCGCACCACCGCCGAGGAAGCTGGCAGCGTTGCTCAACGACTGGAACAACTGGCCGCCGTTGACTGCATCGGTGCTGGCACTGGCAATCGCGCCGCTGCCGACATTGACGATGCGACGGGTAGCCGGGCCGCCGCGGCCATCGCCGCTACCGACCGACACCACGTTGGCGTCATAGGTGCGCGAGCCCGAGCCCAACGCCACCGAGTCCGCACCGCTGGCACCGGCATTGGCACCCAGCGCCACCGCATTGGCACCGCTCTGGCGCACGAAGGAGTTGTAGCCCAGTGCCACGCCGTTTTCGCCGATGGAATTGGTCTGCCGGCCCATCGCAGTGCTGTTCACGCCGCTGGCGCTGCTGTCCACGCCCATGGCGCTGGCGCCGGTGGCCGAGGCGCGGCTGCCGGAGGCGATCGCCACGCTGCGTGCGCCACTGGCAGTTGCGCCGGCACCTGCGGCGGTGGCGCGATCACCGGTCGCGGTGGCCACCCCTTCGCCGGTGGTCTGCACCATGCCGGTGGTGGTCTGCACATCGGCCGCCAGCGCATCCAGCTGGCCCTTGTTGACCGCATCGGTCGCCGCCTGGCCGTCGCTGACATTGACGATACGGCGGGTGGCCGGGCCGCCGCGGCCATTACCGCTGCCGATCGACACCGTGTCGGCTTCGTCGCTGCGCGAGCCCGAGCCCAGTGCCACCGAATCGGCACCGGTTGCACCGGCATTGGCACCCAGGGCCACACCGTTGACCGCGCTCTGGCGCACGAACGAGTTGTAGCCCACCGACACCGCGTTCTCGCCGATCACGTTGACCTGTCGGCCGACGCCGGTGCTGTTGATGCCGGTCGCCGATGCATCCACGCCGACCACGCTGGCACCGACCGCATCGGCGCGGCTGCCGCCACCCAGGGCCAGCGTGTTGTCGGCAAGTGCCGCCGCGCTCTGACCCAGCGCGGTGGCATTGACGCCGTCGGCATAGGAATTCCAGCCGATCGCGGTGGTGTAGTCGGCCGTGGCCCAGGCACCTGCACCGAATGCGGCAGCGCCGGTTCCGGTGGCACGCGCCGGGATGAAGCCGAAGAACGTGCTGCCGCCCACCGCCACGCTTTCGTCGCCGGTGGCTTCGCTGAACTCGCCCACGGCGACCGCGCTTGCACCGGAGGCCAGCGATGCGGCACCGACCGCGGTGCTGTAGTCGCTCGAGGCCACCGCGCCGTAACCCAGCGCCGACGACAGCCGGCCGCTGGATTCGCTGTAGCCACCGAAGGCGGCGCTGCCGACATTGGAGGCGGTGCTGCGGAAACCGGCCGCCGTGGCCTGGTTGTCCGATGCCACTGCCTCGCTGCCGAGCGCGGTGGTATAGGTCGAAACCGCTTGCGCGCCGGCACCGTTTGCGGTGGCGCCGACATCGCTGGCCAGGGCATTGCTGCCGACCGCGCTGCTGTTTTCGCCGGTGGCCTGGGCATTGTTGCCCACCGCCGCCGCGCCGATGCCGCTGGCCAGTGCGCTCACGCCGACCGCCGTTGCGTTATCGACCACCGCCTGCGCGCCTGCGCCCAACGCCGTGGTGCCGGTGCCGGTGGCATTGGCGCCCTCGCCTGCAGCCAGCGCGTTGTCGCCATCCACATAGGCGCCGGCATCGCTGTCGGCGCTGCCGCTGGCCTGGAAGTACTTGCTGGTGGATTGCGCGGTTTCGGCCACGGCGTTGAGCTGGTCCAGATTCACCGCATCGGTGCCCTGCGTACCGGCGGCCACGTTGGTGATCTGACGCTCGTTACCGGCGCTGCCCACCGAGACCGCAAAATCGCGATCGGCCACCGAATCGGCGCCCAGCGCCACGCTGCTTTCGCCGGTGGATTCGGCGAAATTGCCGAGTGCGGTGCTGTTGAGGCCAGGCGCCCATGCAGCGCCGCCGAGCGCGGTGGAGAAGTCGCCGGAGGCTTCGGTCGGCAGCAGGCCGAGCAAGGCGCCACCGACCGACACGCTGTTGTAGCCGCTGGCCACGCTGCCCTGGCCGGCCGCAACGCTGTAGTCGCCGGTTGCGGTGGCATCGCCACCCACGGCCACGGTACTGGAGCCGCTGGCGGTGCTGAAATTGCCCAGCGCGGTGCTGTTGAACCCGGTCGCGCTGGAATAGCCGCCCAGGGCGGTGGAGTAGTTGGAGGTGGCCTCGGCGCCGAAGCCGAACGCTGCCGCGCTGGTGCCATCGGCCACGCTTTCTGCGCCGACCGCGGTGGCCGAATCGCCACTGGCGCTGGCGAAATAGCCCACTGCGGTGGTTTCGCTGCCATCGGCCACGCTCAGCGTGCCGGCGGCCAGCGACCCATCGCCATAGGCGCCTGCCGCCGCACCCAGCGCGGTGCTCTGCGCGCCGGCGGCTTCGCTTTCGCCACCCACGGCCACGGCGTAATCACCGCTGGCCTGGCTGAAGGCGCCGCTGGCCACACTGCCGTAGCCGCTGGCGGCGGCGTTGTAGCCGGCCGCATTGGCGTACTGCGCGGTGGCGCTGGCACCGCTGCCGATGGCGACCGCGCCAATCGCGGTGGCCTGGCTGCTGGAGCCGAACGCGCTACTGTAATCGCCATCGGCGGTGGCGTTGGACCCGGCCGCGATGGCGTCCTCGCCCTGCGCATCGGCGGTGCCGGTGCCGGTACCGGTAAACAGGCGCGCAGTGGTTTCGGCGGTCTCGCCGACCGCGTTGAGCTGGTCCAGGTTCACCGCGTCGGTGCCTTCAGTCCCGGCGGCGACATTGGTGACCTGGCGCTCGCCACCGACGCTGCCCACCGACACCGTATTGGCGCGATCGGCAACTGCGCCGGCGCCCAGCGCTACGCTGCTTTGCGCGGACGCAAGCGCGTTGCTACCGATGGCCACGCTCTGCGCGCCATCGGCCTGCGCTTCCCAGCCCAGCGCAGCGCTTTCATCGCCTACCGCGGCAGATTCGCTGCCAAGTGCAATGGCACGCGCGCCCCACCCGTTGGCGAACGCACCCATCGCCACCGAGGCGGTGTCGGCGGCGAAGGCATTGGGGCCCACTGCGGTGCTGTCGTAGCCATAGGCCGAACTCTCGATGCCGATCGCGGTGCTGCCATCGCCCCAGGCGACGCTGGCCATGCCCAGCGCAGTGGCCGAGCCGCCGTTGGCGATGCTTTCATAGCCGATCGCTGTCGAGTAGCGTCCGTTGGAGATGCTGTTGCCGCCGACGGCGGTGCTGAAATATCCCGATGCATTGCTGTCGCCGCCGAGCGCGGTGGCGTAGTCGTCACCGGCGCTGCTGTTGAAGCCCACCGCCGTGGCATTGGCGATGCTGGCGTTGGCATTGCTGCCGACCGCCGTCGTGCCCAGCGCGGAGGCCTGGCTGCTCGCACCGAGCGCAATGCTGTCGTCGCCCGACGCGTTACTGGCGCCACCCAGCGCAACGGTGCGCTCGCCGAAGGCACTGCTGTTTGCGCCGATCGCAGTGGATGCGCTACCGCCGGCGGCGGCATTGGCGCCGAAAGCGGCGCTGTCATCGCCGAACGCGACGCTTGCACCGCCCACGGCCGTACTGGTGTCGCCGAAGGCCACACTGCCCGCCCCCAGCGCAGTGGAGTCGGCGGCGTTGGCAATGCTCTCGTAACCCAGTGCGGTCGCGCCGCTGGCGGTGGCCTGGCTTGCGCCGCCCACTGCGGTGCTGGACTCGCCCGACGCGCTGCTGGTGGCGCCAAGCGCAGTGGCGTTGTCGGCGACTGCATTGCTGTTGAAACCGAGCGCGCTTGCATTCTCGCCGGTCGCGATGGCGCCGCTGCCGAGCGCGGTGCTGCCCTGCGCGGATGCCTGGCTGGTCGAACCGAATGCAGTGCTGTAGTCACCCGTTGCCGATGCGTTGGAACCGGCCGCAACACTGTCGATGCCTTCAACAATCGCGGTGCCATCGCCGGTGGCCACGAACGTGCGCGCGGTGGTGGATGCAACGTCGGACACGGCGGTGAGCTGGTCGAGATTGACCGCGTCGCTGCCCTCGGTACCGGCGGCGACGTTGGTGATCTGGCGCTCATCGCCGGCCGCGCCCACCGACACGGTGTTGGCGCGCGTGGCAATCGAATTGGCGCCCAACGCAACCGAGTTGGCGCCGCGTGCTGTGCTGTAGTAACCCAGCGCCGTGCTCAGCTCGCCGCTGGCCCAGGATTCCGGGCCGACTGCCGTGGCGCCTTCGCCGGGTGCATAGGCGAAGTAACCCACGGCGGTGGCTTCGGTGCCGGAGGCTTCACTGAGCACGCCGACGGCGGTGGTGTAGGTACCCGATGCGATCGCCCCGGCGCCGAGCGCGGTGGACGCATCGCCGCTGGCCTGGGTCTGCACGAAGAAACCCAGACCCGGGACGTAATCGACCGGACCACCGACTGCGGTGCTGCTGGTGCCGCTGGCGCTGGTCTGCGTGCCCACGGCGGTGGCGTAATCGCCTGCCGCATTGGCAACCGCACCGAACGCGGACGACTGCGCACCGGCCGCATACGCGCCGACGCCGAACGACGAGGCCGCGAAGCCATCGGCATTGGCGCTGGCGCCGACCGCGGTTCCGCCGACGCCGGCACTGGTGGCACCGGTGGTGACCGGCACGCCGCCGTTGGTGACCAACGGCTCGCCATCTTCGTCCACCGCAGCGCCGCCGACGGCCACGCTGCCGGGGCCGTTGGCCTGCGCGTTATGGCCGAATGCCGCGCTGTTCTGCCCGGAGGCGAGCGCATTGGCACCGACCGCGGTGGCATTGTCGGCCACCGCATTGGCACCGGTTCCCAGCGCAGTGGTCGCCGTGCCCGTGGCATTGGCGGCATCGCCGGCAGCCAGCGCGCTGTCGCCATCGACATAGGCGCCGACGCTGTCTTCGCCCGGGGTCGCCTTGAAGAACGTGGCGGTGTCTTCGGCCACGTCGGCCACGTCGCGCAACTGCGCCACGTTGACCGCGTCGGTGGCGTTGACGCCGGCGCTGACGTTGGTGATGCGGCGCGTGGCCGGGCCACCGCGGCCATTGCCGCTGCCGACCGACACCACATCGTCCTCGTGGGTGCGCGAGCCTGCGCCCAGCGCCACCGAGTTGGCACCGGTCACGCCGGCGTTGGCGCCCAGCGCCACGCCGTTTTCGCCGCTCTGGCGCACGAAGCTGTTGTAGCCAATGGCCACCGCGTTCTCGCCGATCGCATTGGTCTGGCGGCCGATCGCGCTGCTGTTGACGCCGCTGGCGCTGCTGTCGGCACCGGTGGCGAGCGCGCCGGTCGCGCTGGCGCGACTCCCGGCACCGATGGCGGTGGCATTGGCGGCAGGTGCCGACGCACCGCGACCGACTTCGACCGATTGCGCCACTGCGGAAAGGGGGATGGCGATGCCGGCGCTACCCAGCGCCAGGGCGATCGCGGCAACCAGGCAACGGCTCTGGCGGCGGTCGATGAATGCGGCGGTGCTCACTGCGCCCGGGCTGTCGCCGCTGGCCAACTCCGATGCCACGGCCCACACGCCTAACGATTTGTTCCAGACCTTGCGATAAATCCGATTCATCGACGCCCTGCTCCTGAATGTTGGGACTGGTTTTTTGACAAACACCCACCGTCGCGAGGCCGTCAGCCACTGCGATCCCCGTGGTGATTGGCGCCATGGGCCAACTGGCGGTGCGCGGAAAGCGGCACCCTGGATAGTCAAAAAGTGAACGCTACCCAACCATAGAACTGAGCGAAGTGTTAACAGCGGTCAAATCGGGCGTCAAGTTTTTGACAGAAAGCGAAGCTGAGCGTGCTTTTCATCACACTTCGGCTTGCGTTTATTAGTTTTTTGATAATTCTTTGGAAAACAGCGATCTAGATCATGTCCCGCGAGACATTTGAAAGCTGAATACGGATGTCTGCAGCAGACAAAAAAGCCCGCTGGCAGGACGCCAGCAGGCTTGGTTGCGCAAAACCGCGCGCGAAACAGGTCAGGAACCGCGCCAGCGCGTCCCGCGCCGACGCTTCAGGCCACGACGCCTCGCAATGAGGCCGCTCTCATCCGCATCATCGCGCCAAGAAACCGGCGGCAGCGCCCTCTGGGGCCACCGCGTGTCGGATCACTGGCGCGCCAACAGGCTCACCCCATCGAAGCTGCTGCCATCGAGCCGGATGAAATAGGTTCCGGCACGCGGTGCGGTGAAGCGCACCGTCTGGCTGGTCCCGCTCCGGCTGGACATGCCGTCGTTGTCGGTTGCGGTCGGCGCGCGGCCCATGGCGACATACAGCGCCACCTGCCCGCTGCCGCCGAAGCTGACGAAGCTCAGCACCGCACCCGCATTCGCTTCGAAGGCGAAGACGCCGGCATCGCCGGCCACATTGGACAGACCGCGCTCGGGCACGCTGTTGCGCAGCGTCTGCGCGTCCAGCTGGCAGCCCAGGTCGCCGCTGTCGCAACGGCGCAGTGCCCGATCGATGGCCGCGCCGGCATCCACGATGCCGCTACCGGCCGGCGTGCTCAACGGCAACTGCACCGGAAACGCGCGCGCACTGCGCTTGAGCAGGCGCTCCAGTGCCGCGGGTGTCAGCGGCGGCTTGCCGTCGGCGATCAGGGCGCTCTGCACCAGCGCGGCCGTCCCCGCCACATGCGGCGCGGCCATCGAGGTTCCGGCAAAGCCAGGCCCGAGATAGGCGAATTGGCCGGACGTGGGCGTGGTCTTGCCGGTGTAACCGGTCTGCCAGATCCAGCTGCCGATCGGGCCGTCGTACAAGGTGTGGGTTTCCAGATCGCGCGCGCCGCCGCCGGGTGCTGCCACATCGATCAAGCTGCCGAAATTGCTGTAGTACGCCAACCCGCCGGTCAGGCGGGTGGCCGCCACCGACACCACGTTGGCGCAGTTGGCCGGCACGGCACTGGACACGTCCGCGCCATCATTGCCGGCCGCCACCACCACGGTGGTGCCACGCGACACCGCAGCGTTGATCGCCGCCTGCGTGACCGAATCGCAGGGGCCAACGCCGCCCAGGCTCATGTTGATGATTTCCGCCGGGTTGCGATTGTCCGGCACGCCATCCACATGGCCACCCGACGCCCACACGATGGCATCGGTGATGTCCGAGGACGAACCGCCGCAATGACCCAGCACGCGTACCGGCAGCACCTTGGCCTTGTAGGCCACACCGGCACCGCCAATGCCGTTGCCGGTGGCTTCGGCAATCGTGCCGGCCACATGCGTACCGTGCCAGGAACTGTCGCGGGCCGCTGAAAAAATGCCGCATTCGCCGTCCGTTGCTTCCCAATCCCCGTAATCCAGCGCGCCCGGCGCACGTGCGTCGGTGGCGCGTCGCGATCTGTCGGCGTTGGTGATGAAGTCGTAGCCCTGCAGCAGGTTGCCGGCCAGATCCGGGTGCCCCGGCAAGATGCCGGTATCGATCACCGCCACGACCACGCCTTCGCCCTGGGCGGTGGCCCAGGCTGCCGGCGCATCGATGCCGCCAACCGGATCGGTGAGATGCCATTGATTGCCCGCCAGCAGCGGGTCGTCGGGCAGGCTGCCACCGCTGTTCTGCAACGGATACATGCGCGTGTCGATCTGCGCGTACTCCACTGCAGGATCGGCCTGCAGTTCGCGCACCAGGCGGTCGGCGTCACTGCGGCTGAGCTGTGCGGGCAACCTGATCAACTCACTGCCCACCGCCAGCGTACGCACATGCGTCGGCGCGGTTTGCGTGCCGCTGCGCGCGGCCGGCACCAGGCGCACTGCCGCGCGCGATGCCGCCGCAGCGATCGTGGCCACCGACGCAGTGCCGACGCTGCGCGCGCTCACCCGGCCACTGCGATAGTTGACGATGATGCTGTCGACCGGGGCGTCGCGCATGGCCTGCTGACGTTGCGCAGTGCGCACGCCGGAATCCGGTATGGCCGCGGTGGCGATGCCGCTGGCGAGCGACAGGACGGCACTGCAGGCGATGGCGAGCGTTCGGGAACGATGGGTCTGAATCACGATGACGTCCTCTTCAAGATGAAATGCAAAGCAAATGAGTGAGCACGCAGCGGCCATACGCGCGCCGCTGCAACGGCAAGGCCTGCGTTACCAGCCGAAGCCGGCGCCCAGGCCGATCGACCTGTCGTCACCACTGAGCGCGCCGCCCACCGTCAGCGTGGCGCGCGGGCTGATCGCACGCTGGTAGCCCACCGACAACGCCGATTCGCCGTTCTGGAAACCGACACCGGCACCGACGCGGTTCTGCGTGGCGATGCCACCGACGCTGGCGGCCATGTTCAACATCGCCGAGCTCATCGCACCCTGCCGATCCAGGCGACGGTTCTGCCGGCGCAGACGGTCTTCGATATCGCCCTGGTAGGTCTCGAAGCTGTCGGCCATCGCGCTGTAGCGGCTGTCGGTATAGCTGTTGGCCGCGGCGACGCCGTTGTCCAGCTGGCCTTTGTTGACCGCATCGGTGGCACGCGTGCCGGCGGCCACATTGGCCACCTGACGCTCGCCACCGACGCTGCCCACCGACACCGTGTTGGCGCGATCGGCAACCGACCCCTGGCCCAGGGCCACCGCACCTTGTGCGCTTGCCCGTGCACCCTGGCCGATCGCCGTGCCGGAGGCCGCGCTGACCTGCGCGCCTTCGCCCATGGCCACCGCATTGGTCGCCACCGCGGCAATCCGGGTATTGGCGCCGACCGCGGTGCTGCCGTCGGCATTGACGCGCGCATTGCTGCCGATCGCAGTGTCGTTGGGGCCATGCGCATACGCGCTGCCGCCGATCGCCGTGCCGGTCACGTGGTTGGCCACTGCCGCCGTGCCGACGGCGGTGGACGTTGCGGCCGGGGTGATGCTGCCGACCACCGCCGCGGTCGGCCTGCCCTGCACCGCGTTGCCTGCATCCAGCGCGCTCGCCGTTGCAGCAACCGACGACGCCGAACTTTCTGGCATGCCGTCGGTGGCCAGCGCTGTCGCCTGCAGGCCATCGCCTGTCGCATCCGCCGTGGTGGCGACAGTCGAGGCGTCCGCAACTGGTGAAGGCGCCGTTGCCACACGCGCAGCGCTTGAACGTGCGGCAGTGCCGGGCGTGGCCGCTCCACCTCGCGCATCCAGCTCGCTGACCTTGCTGTCCAGCGCAGCCAGCGCCTCGCCCACATTGCGGTAACTGCTGCCCTGGATCACGTAGGTCGGTGCCACGAACACGCCTTGCGCACCGATCGCCGCGCCACCGCCGAGGAAGCTGGCAGCGTTGCTCAACGACTGGAACAACTGGCCGCCGTTGACTGCATCGGTGCTGGCACTGGCAATCGCGCCGCTGCCGACATTGACGATGCGACGCGTGGCCGGGCCGCCGCGGCCATTGCCGTTACCCACCGACACCACGTTGGCCTCGTAGCTGCGCGAGCCCGCGCCCAACGCCACCGAATCGGCACCACTGGCACCGGCATCGGCACCGAGTGCGACGGCGTTACTGCCCCCTTGCCGAGTAAAGGCGTTGTAGCCCATCGCCAGACTGTTGTTGCCCAGCGCATTGGATTGCACGCCCAGTGCCATCGCCGCGCTGCCCGCTTCACCGACGAACACGCCGACGCTGGCATTGCGCCCGATCGCGATCGCATCGGGCGCGTCCGCCCTGGCGTTGGTTCCCAGGGCGATATTGTCGCCATGGAGGATAGACGTATTGGCGCCGCTGCCGATCGCAATGCTCCTGCTGGAGGTGGCGCGCGCGTCATAGCCGATGCTGATCCCCTCAACGCCCTCGGCAGATGCCAGCGCCCCCAGCGCCACCGTGCGCGGCGCGAACGAGGCCGCACTATGGCCGATCGCCACCGCATCGGCGTTGGTGTCGTTGGAGAACACATTGGCGTTGTAGCCCAGCGCAACGGCGTAATCGCCGTCGCTTCGCGCGCCGGCGCCGATGGCAACGCCACCGACCCGGAAGGCACCTGCCGACCTGAGCGTGGAGCTGATCAGTGACATGCCGCCAAGCGTCACGCTGCCCTCGCCAGCGGCAACCGCCAGACTGCCCACGGCCACACTGCCCTCGCCAAGACTGGAGGCGTTGAAGCCCACTGCCGTGGTCATGCTCGCGTTGGCCAGCGCACCGAAGCCGAAGGCCGACGCCGCCGCACTGCGGGCGCTCGAAAAGGCGCCCACCGCAGTGGCCACATCATCCTGCGCACGGGCGCTGAATCCGGCCGCCATCGATTGCTCGCCACTGGCCGCTGCCCCCGTGCCGACCGCAGTGGCGAAGCTGCGCTGGGCAATGGCCGCGCTGCCCAGCGCCACCGCGCCGCGTGCCTGGGCCGAGGCACCCTGTTCCTGCGCGCCGACGATCGAGCCCTCCGCGTCGAAGACCGGCACGGACGCCACGCCGCCCACTGCAACGGCCGATGCATCGGCCGCGCTGGCGTTGCGGCCGACAGCCACGGTATCGCGCCCCAGCGCCAAGCTGCCCGAGCCCAGCGCATTGGCGCCATCGCCGATGGCGTTGCTGGCGCTCCCCAAGGCCAGCGCATTGAGTCCGTCGACATGGGCAGCGGCTTCGTCCGTATCGGTCTTGCCAATGGCCAGCGTGCTGTCGAGCCGATTGGTGATCGCACGCACGCTGTCGAGTTGGGCTACATTGACCGCGTCGTAGGCCTCGGTGCCTGCCGCCACGCTGGTGATCTGCCGCGTCAGCCCGGCCTGCACATCGCCCACCGACACCGTGTTGCTGCGGTACGCGTAAGAATGTGCGCCCAGTGCGACGGCACTGGATGCCGAACGATTCCAGGCATCGTCGACAAAATCACCCACGCGCGCGCCATAGCCGATCGCCAGCGCATCGATGCCATTGGTCTGGGAATCTGCACCGATCGCGGTGTTGTTGCCGTTGAACCACGAGGTGGCGGCGCGCGCGCCCAAGGCGATACTGTTTTCCAGGTAGGCCGTGCTGTCGTGACCGATCGCGATGCCGCCATCGCCCATCGTCAATGCAAAACCACCCAGCGATACCGTGCGTGGCGCGAACGAACCGGCGCTGTGGCCGATCGCCACGGAATCGGTATTGCCAGGCCGATTCGGAAAGATGTTGGAATCGTAGCCAATGGCAATCGCATAATCGGACTGGCTCTGCGCACCTGCGCCGAGCGCGATGCCGCCTGTTCCGGTAGCGGCGGTGATCGAGCCGAAGTTGCTGATGCCACCCACCACCACACTTTGCACACCGCTGGCCAGTGCGGTATCGCCCACTGCAATACTGCTACTGCCTTCGCTGCGCGCCCGGTAACCGAAGGCGGTGGACGTATCTCCGCTGGCACGCGAACTGTAGCCGCCGGCGGTGGAGAGAAAACCACTGGCCGTGGACAGACCGCCCACCGCGGTGGCGCCGTCGTTGCCGGTCTGCGCGCGATACCCCACCGCCGTGCCCTGCACGCCGATGGCGCTGGCGCCGCTGCCCAGGGCGCTGGAAAACGGATCGCCGGCCAGTGCACCACCGCCGATGGCCGTCGCCCCCACCCCGGACGCTTGCGTGGCCTGTTCGCGTTGCCCGATGACAAAACCGAATGCGTCGTAGTCGTAGACCGTTGCCACGCCGCCAATGGCGGTTGCCGATTCCCCGGCGGCCGATACGTTGTGCCCGATCGCGGTGGCGTCGCGCTCCAGCGCCAGGCTTCCGCCACCGAACGCACTGGTGCCATCGCCCAGCGCATTGCTTGCATTGCCCAGTGCCAACGCATCCTGCCCATCCGCAAACGCCGGTGCATCGGTATCGGCCGCAGGCGTTGCGGTCGCCTGCGCGCTCGCGGTTGCAGGCACCACGTCGTTGCGGGTCGCCGCATCGGTGTCGCAACGTTGCTGGCCCTCGACCACCGTGCAATGCGCAAGCGCATCGGCATGCGTGGTGGCCTGGGCAGCTGCGGCCAGGCCGGCAAGTGCCAGCAGCATCGCTGCCGCCAGCCTGCCGCGCGCGTGCACCGGCGATCGATTCAACCGCTGATTCCCCACATCGCAGGCAAGCCTGCCCGTTCGGCAATGGGCATGCTGCCCACCGCCGCCATCCAAGTACATTGGTTTCATCGACGACTTACTCCCCATTGGTCTGGTGTAAAAACCGACCACCGCGCGATTGCATCGCACGGTCCCCCTGAGGTTTATCTAAAATGCACTCGCACTGCGTCTGCGCCGGAGATTACCCGCGCAAAAGAACCCACGAATCGCGACATAAAGTGCTGCAGAAACGCCATGAATCAATGATTCAAAACGTGGTCTGAATCTATTGAAAAACCAAAGATTCAATTGGGATTGACATCACACAAGCAGCATCACCGTATACCGCAAGTAAATAACTAGTAGTTTTTATAGTGACCTGAAGTAAACCATGTCCCGGCGTTGATCACTTACTTTCTTGCAGGACCAGCAACGACAACGGCCGTGTGCATCGCTGCACACGGCCGTCCGATGGCACCGTTGGTACGGCGCTTCAGCTCATGCCGTACCGCGCCACATCATCAACCGCACCAGACCCGCGCATTGCGGAACATGCGCAGCCACGGCGAGTCCTCGCCCCAGTCGGCCGGGTGCCAGCTCAGGTTTGCCGTGCGCGGGGTGCGCTCCGGATGCGGCATCAGAATGGTGGCGCGACCGTCGGTGCTGGTCAGCCCGGTGATGCCGTCCGGCGAGCCGTTCGGATTGAGCGGGTACTGCGAGGCCACCGCGCCATCGCCATCGATGAAGCGCAGGGCCACACGTGCAGCGGCCTGATCCACCACGGTGTCGAACTCGGCGCGGCCTTCGCCATGCGCCACCGCCACCGGAATCCGCGAGCCGGCCATGCCGCGCAGGAAGATCGACGGCGACTCCACCACTTCCAGCAAGGCGGTGCGCGCTTCGAACTGCTCGCTGCGATTGCGCAGGAACCGCGGCCAATGCTCGGCACCGGGAATGATGTCCTTGAGCTGGCTGAGCATCTGGCAGCCGTTGCACACGCCCAGCGCGAAGGTATCGCTGCGCGCGAAGAACGCGGCGAACGCATCGCGCAAGGCCGACCGTTCCAGGATCGAGGTAGCCCAACCGCGGCCGGCACCCAGCACGTCGCCGTAGCTGAAGCCGCCGCAGGCGGCAAACCCGGAGAACTGCGCCAGATCCACCCGGCCTTCTATCAGGTCGCTCATGTGCACGTCGAACGCACGGAAACCGGCGCGCTCGAAGTTGTAGGCCATCTCGATCTGCCCGTTGACGCCCTGCTCGCGCAGGATCGCCACCTTGGGCCGTGCACCGGTCGCCACGAAGGGCGCGGCCACGTCTTCGGACGGATCGAACACCAGCTTCGGACGCAATCCCGGTGCCTGGAAGTCGCGCGCCTGTGCACGCTCCTCGTCGGCGGTTTCCGGGTTGTCGCGCAACTTCTGCATGGCGTGGCTCACCGACCACCAGGCATCGAACAAGGCTTCCCAACGCCACTCGGCCAGCACGCGGCCCTGCCCGCTCACGCGGATGCGCGGCGCGCCGGTGGGACGTGCGATACGCTGCGCGCATTCGGTCAAGGCATGCCGCTCGACCAGATCGGCGAACGCGGCGCGATCCTCGTTGGCGATCTGCACCACCGCGCCCAGTTCTTCGTTGAACAGGCTGCGGAACGCATCGTCGCCCCAGGCATCGAGCGTGATATCCAGGCCCTGGCGCGAGGCGAACGCCATTTCGCACAGTGCCGCAAACGCACCGCCATCGCTGCGGTCGTGATACGCCAGCAACAGGCCGCTCTCGCGCGCGGCGCGGATCAGTTCAAAGAAACTGCGCAGCCGCTGCGCATCGTCCAGATCCGGCACCTCGCCGCCGAATGCCGGCAACGCGGCATCGTCGGCATACACCTGCGCCAGCACCGAGCCACCCAGACGCTGCTTGCCGCCGCCCAACCCGATCAACCACAACTCGCTCTCTTCGTCGCTACGCAACAGCGGCGTCAACTGCGTGCGCACATCGGCGACAGGCGCGAACGCACTGATGATCAGCGAGACGGGTGAAACGCTCTTGTGGGCGATGGGATTGGAGATTGGGGATTGGGGATTCGCAACGGCGGAAGGCTGCGGCGTTTCGCCAATCCCGAATGCCGAATCACCAATCCCAGCTTCTTGCCACTGCGCCTGCATCGACAGCGAGTCCTTGCCCACCGGTACGCTCAGTTCGAGCGCCGGGCACAGCTCCATGCCGATCGCGCGCACCGCGTCGTACAGCAAGGCGTCTTCGCCGGCATGACCGGCCGCGGCCATCCAGTTGGCCGAGAGCTTGATGCTGTCCAGCGTCTGCACCGGGGCGGCGCACAGGTTGGTGATCGCCTCGCCCACCGCCATGCGTGCCGACGCGGCGGCGTTCAACAACGCCAGCGGGGTGCGCTCGCCGATCGACATCGCCTCGCCGGCGAAGGTATCGAAGCCGGCCAGGGTGATCGCGCAATCGGCCAGCGGCAGCTGCCACGGGCCGATCATCTGCTCGCGCGCGGTCAGGCCACCCACGCTGCGGTCGCCGATGGTGACCAGAAAGCTCTTGGACGCCACCGTGGGATGCGCCAGCACGCGCAGGCCGGCCTGCTGCAGATCCAGCACGGCGGTCTGCAGCACCGGCCATTGCGGTGCCGGCGGATGCACCGCATCGCGATGCATCTTCGGCGCCTTGCCGAAGAGGACGTCCATCGGCAAATCGATCGGCAGCGAGGAATCGGGAGTGGGGAATGGGGAATGGTGAGAAGCGGCATCGGCAACCGGCAGTGCGCCGTTACCATTCCCGATTCCCGACTCCCCATTCCCGGCGTCGAAGACGCCATAGCCGACCACCAGCCGCTCCTCGGCCGTGGCCACGCCGACGGCGGCAAACGGGCAGCGCTCGCGCGCGCAGATCGCGGCGAATTCGTCCAGGCGCGCCTGCGGTACGCCCAGCACGTAGCGCTCCTGCGATTCGTTGCACCACAGTTCCAGCGGCGACAGCGAGGGGTCGTCGGTGAGCACGCGGCCCAGGTCGATGATGCCGCCCACGCCCGAATCGTGCAGCAACTCGGGAATGGCGTTGGACAGGCCGCCCGCGCCCACGTCATGGAACCAGCGGATCGGGTTGTCGGTGCCCAGCGCCACGCAGCGGTCGATGACCTCCTGGCAGCGGCGCTCCATCTCCGGGTTCTCGCGCTGCACGCTGGCGAAATCCAGTGCCTCGGCGCTGTCGCCGGCGGCCACCGAACTGGCTGCACCGCCGCCCAGGCCGATCAGCATCGCCGGGCCGCCCAGCACGATCACCGCATCGCCGGGCTGCAGGCGCAGCTTCTCGACCTGGTTGCGATCGATCGCGCCCAGGCCACCGGCCAGCATGATCGGCTTGTCGTAGGCACGGGTCAGGCCCTGCCCTTCGGCAAGCTCGAAGCTGCGGAAATAGCCCAGCAGGTTCGGCCGGCCGAATTCGTTGTTGAACGCGGCGCCGCCGAGCGGGCCGTCGAGCATGATGTCCAGCGCCGGGGCCATGCGCGGGTTCAGCGCGCGCGGCGCCTCCCACGGCTGCGGCAGGGTCGGGATGCGCAGGTGCGAGACCGTGAACCCGGTCAGGCCGGCCTTGGGCTTGCCGCCGCGGCCGGTGGCGCCCTCGTCGCGGATCTCGCCGCCGGCACCGGTGGCGGCACCGGGGAATGGCGCGATCGCGGTCGGGTGGTTATGCGTTTCCACCTTGATCGCAAACGCCGACGGCAGCACCGCCTCGGCGCGGTACTCGCCGCTGGCCGGATCCGGGCGATAGCGCGCGGCCGGCACGCCTTCCACCACCGCGGCGTTGTCGCTGTAGGCCGACAGGGTGTGCTGCGGGGTCTGCTGGTGGGTGTGCTTGATCATGCGGAACAGCGAGCGTTCCTGCGGCTTGCCGTCGATGGTCCAGCTGGCGTTGAAGATCTTGTGCCGGCAATGCTCGGAGTTGGCCTGGGCGAACATCATCAGCTCGACATCGGCCGGGTCGCGGCCCAGCTCGGCGAAGCGTTCGCGCAGGTAGTCGATCTCGTCCTGCGCCAGGGCCAGGCCCAGGTCGCGGTTGGCCTGCTCCAGCGCCGCCAGCGGCACGCGCTGCAACTGCCCGCGATCGGGCACGTTGAACAGCGCCTCGGCGGCCGCGGCCGAGCCAAGCAGCGACTGCGTCATCGGGTCGTGCAGCAGCTTGGCCACGGCGGCCTGCGTCGCGTCGTCGGCCGGCCAGCCGGCCAGATCGATGCGGGTGCCGCGCTCCACGCGCTGGATCGGCTGCCCGGCTCCGCGCACCAGTTCGGTGGCCTTGCTCGACCATGGCGACAGCGTGCCCAGGCGCGGCACCACGTAACGCGAGGAAGCCTCCTCGGCCCGCGGCGCGGGGGCGGCTTCGGCCTGCAGGATCCGCTGCAAGGTGGCTTGGTCGGGCGCTTGCCCGGCCTCGGCGCGGATGAAGTACACGTGCCAGGCGCCGGTGATGCGCAGCGCGGGAACGAGGGTTTGCAGGCGGGTTTCGAGCCGAGCGCGGCGGAACGGCGAAAGGGCGGAAGCGCCCTCGAGGACCATCATGTCCGGGGAACCGTGTCAGAAACGGGGCTGCAGATTGTAACGGAGCTGATGCGTCGGCGCCGGACCCGGGATGTGGCGGCCAGCGATCTGTGCGGTGGTGACTCGCACCGCCCGGCGCGGATTCGGCACGTTCCCGCCAGATGCGGCAGCGGCAGCGGCGGATGGCGATGCCGACCCGGATTCGCGCGCACACCTGCCCAGGGCCGGATCTGCGCGCGGGGGCGACGTCCGCAGCGCTGGCCGCCACGCCGGTCCATCGCCGCTCTCACCCGACAAACCGTGCTGCCAGCCCAAACCCCGCTGCCAGCCGGTCCTGAAACGCAACAGGCCGGAATGCATGCGCATCCCGGCCTGTTGATCGATCACGCCGACCGTCGCGGCGGCCAGCGTCAGCGCAGCATCACGGCGCTGCCGGCGGCGACGTCAGCGGCTGCCACCGGCGGTGGTGACCGCGCGCTTTTCCAGCGCTTCACGCAGCTGCGCCGGCGGCAGGTAGCCACCGAGCTGGGTGCCGTCCGGGGCGAAGATCGCCGGAGTGCCGTTGACGCCCAGACGCTGGCCCAGCGTGTATTCCATCGACACCGGGTTCTTGCAGTCCTTGGCATTGACCGGCTGCCCGGACTTGGCCGCGGTCAGCGCCTGCTTGCGGTCGGCGGCGCACCACACCGCGATCATTTCCTTGTGGTCCTGGCTGCCCAGGCCCATGCGAGGAAACGCCAGGTATTCCACCGCGATGCCCTGCTTGTTGAGCTCGCCGATCTCGCTGTGCAGCTTGCGGCAGTAGCCGCATTCCACGTCGGTGAACACCGTCACGGTGTACTTGGGGTTTGCCGGCGCAAACACGATGCGGTCGGCCTTGGGCACGGTCTCCAGCTGCTTGCGGCGGTAGGCCAGCAGGCCCGGGCTGGCAGCGAACTGCTTGTTCTGGATGTCGAACGGCTGCGCCTGGATCAGGTAACGGCCGTCGTCGCTGACGTACAGCACCTGCCCGCCGACCACCACTTCGCGGAAACCGGGAAACGGCGCTGCGCCGATGTAGTCCGGCTTGAAATCCGGATCCAGCGCCTTGAGCGCAACGCTCACACGCTGGTCCACGTTGCCCGCGGCGGCGGGGGCGGCAGCAGCGGCTGGCTTGGCGCCGGCGTTGCTTGCCGCAGGCTGCGAGGATTGCGCGCAGGCGGTAAGGCTGAGTGCGCCCAGCAGCGCGGCGATGGCAAGACGATACATTCACGCATCCAGTGGAATGGGGTGCCTGGATTCTCGCACAGCGCAGATGAAGCCAGACAGCGGCTGAAACGCTTTCTTCTTTCTCTGGACCGTTGCCTCGCCTGCGGCGCACCCGCCATCACCCGCGCGGGTGATGGGCGGCATGCAGCTTCTGCAGGTGCTGACGCGCGACCAGCGTATAGATCTGGGTGGTGGACAGCGAACTGTGACCGAGCAGCATCTGCAGCGCGCGCAGGTCCGCGCCGTGGTTGAGCAGATGGGTGGCAAAGCTGTGCCGCAGCCCGTGCGGGCTGACCGTGGCGGGGTCGATCCCGGCCACCGCCGCATAGCGTTTGACCAGCGCCCAGAACTGCTGGCGGCTGGGTGGCTGCCGCGCCGCATCGATGAACAACGGCACCTGCCCGTCCACCGCTGCCACCGCCTTGTGGCTGGCCAGCAGCGGGCGCGCCTGGCTCAGATAGCGCTCCAGCCAGTGCTGGGATTCCTCGCCCAACGGCACCAGGCGCTCCTTGCTGCCCTTGCCGGTGACCCGCAGCACGCCCTGGCGCAGGTTGACCCCCACCGCCGGCAGGTTGACCAGTTCGCTGACGCGCAGGCCGGCCGCATACATCAGCTCGAGCATCGCGCGGTCGCGCAGGCCCAGCGGCGTGGCGATATCGGGCGCGGCCAGCAGCGCCTCGATCTGCGTCTCGGTCAGCGCCTTGGGCAGCGAGCGCGGCAGGCGTGGCGGGTCCAGCAATGCGGTGGGGTCGTCGCCGCGCACGCCATCGCGCAGACACAGGCCGTAGAACGCACGCAGGGTCGACAGCAGCCGGGCATTGCTGCGCGGCGAATAGCGCGCCTCGGTGCGCCAGCGCAGATAGTCGAACAACACAGCCCGATCGACACCCAGCAAGCCGCCGCCGGCACCGTCGCGCCAACGCGCCAGCCCTTCCAGGTCGCGCCGGTAACTGTCCAGGGTCTGCCGCGCCACGCCCTGCTCGGCCCACAACCGGTCCAGAAAGCGTTCGATGGCGGCGGCATCGGCGGCCTGCACCGGCGGCAGGTGTTGCGCCAGTTGGCGGCGTTCGGCAGGACTGCTGGCTGACATCGCAACAGCATAGAGCGTGGCATGCGTTTTGCGGCGCGCCATGTCAGCCAGGAGCGGGATTTGGCAACGCAGACTGCCTCGATCGGCCACACGCCACGTGGCTCTCAGCTCAACACCCAGGCCCCGCCTGGCACGGGATTGCCGCAGCGCGACGTTGCTCGCTCGCCTGCGCCGGCTATGCTCGCGGCATGACTTCGCCCCCCGCACCGCGCAGCGCGCGCGCACCCGCCCTGGTGGTCTGGCGACTGCTGGCCATGTGCTACGACGCCTGGCCGGTGCTCGCGCTGTGGATGCTGATCTCCGCCGCGTTCACGTTGGGATTTACGCTTGCCGGGCATCCGGCCCGCGAGAACATTGCCCCCTTCAGCGGCTGGCAATGGCTGTTGTGGCTGTGCTGCTGGATCGCGGCCGGGGTCTACGCCACCGTCAGCTGGCGACGTGGTGGCCAGACCCTGGGCATGCGCCCGTGGCGCTTGTCGCTGGTCGGGCCGCAAGCCTCGTGGCGCGCACTGTGGATCCGCTATGCGGTCGGTACGCTGTCGCTGGCCCTGGCTGGCGCGGGATTCTGGTGGGCCTGGCTGGACGGCGATCGGCTGGCCTGGCACGACCGTGCCAGCGGCACCCGGCTGCAGCGCACGCCCAAGCGCTGAAACGCCCGGGCCGGCAGCTTGCCGACCTCCCCGGCAGGCAGTGCTGGAATGGGGCCGCCATGCAAAGCCCTGGCAGCCACACGCGCAAACCGGTACCACCGTTTAGCGCAGGCAGCGCACGGTTCCGAAGACGCTGAACCGGCGCAGCCGCGTCAGCTACTGCGCCGTCGGAACAACCACACCGACACGCCCAGCATCACCATCGGCGGCAGCGCATAGGCGATGCGGTAGTCCAGCTTGAGGGCACCGGCCATGCGGCCGAAGAACAGCTGCAGCAGCCAGAACCCCAGCGCGAACAGGATGCCCAGAAACAGGCGCTTGCCCAGCCCGCCGCTGCGCAGCGAACCGAACGAGAACGGGATCGCCGCCATGCACAGCGCCAGCACGTTGAGCGGGTAGAACCAGCGGCTCCAGTACTGATCTTCGTAGTCGCGCGCATCCAGGCCGTTGCGGCGGCGGTATTCGATGCTCTGCTGCAGATCGCGCGCAGACAGGTTGCGCGGCTTGGCCAGCCCGGCCGCCAGCGCTGCCGGGCTGAGCTGCGACTGCCATGCCAGCTCGGGGAAGGTTTCGCGCTGCACCGAGCGTTCCTGGAAGGTATCGCGGCGCACCTGGCGCAGCGTCCAGGTCCCGTTGCGGTTCTCGGCCAGCGCCGCGTAGGTCAGCTGCGCCAGACGGCCGCCGGCATCGAGGTGATACAGCCGGACATCGTGCAGATCCAATGCGGTGCCGCCGCCATCGAGCAGCTTCTCTTCGCCGCTCAGCGCATTGAGGAAGGTGTCGCCCTCGCGCGCCCACAGGCCGGAATAGCGCGCCATTGCCATGTCGCTGTTGTAGCGGGCGCTGGTTTTCAGGGTATCGGCCTGGTTCTGTGCCCACGGCCCCACGGTCTCGCCGCTGATCACCATGGTGGCGGTCAGCAGCGCCATGGCCGCCACCACCGAAGCCGACATGCGCTTGCGCGACACGCCAAGTGCGCGCAGCGCGGTGAGTTCGGACGTCGCCGCCAGCTGGCCCAGGCCCATCAAGGCGCCAATCACCGCAGCGGTCGGAAACAAGGTGTAGGCCCGGCGCGGCACCGTGTAGGCCACATACGCGATCGCGTGTCCAAAGGTGTAGGCACCCTGGCCGATGTTCTTGGCCTCGCTGGCAAAGGCATTGACCAGGTCCAGGCCCAGCAGCACCGCCCACGTAAGCAGCACGGTGAACAGCACCGCACGCCCGACGTACCAGTCATGCACCCGCGGCATCAGCCTCATGCGCGCACCCTCGGCCGCCGCACGCGGCCATCGCGCGCATACGCCCAGATCGCCACCGCCAGCAGCGGCAAGGTCAGCCACCACAGACCGAGCGCAGCCGGGGTCTTGCCATTGGCGATCCACTGGGTGCCGACGATCATCAGATTGGTACCCACCATGTAGGCCAGGAAGGCCAGCATGATCCGGCCGTAACGCTGCTGCCGCGGCGCGCTGCGCGACAGCGGCAGGGTCAGCAGCGCGAAGGCCAGGGCCAGCAACGGCGGCGCCAGGCGCTCATGCAGCTGCGCGCGCGCCGCCGGGCGCTGGTCCGAGAGCAGCTGCGTGGTCCACATCACTTCCGGATCGTTGGCATCGTGTACCTGGGCCCGGTCGGGCAAGGCCACGTCGTTGCTGGCGAACTTCATCAAACGGTAGTCCAGGGTGTTGCCGGCGGCCGGGCCTTCGATGCGGTAGCCGTCCTCCAGGCGCAGGTAACGGTCGGCCTTGCCTTCGAAGAACATCGCGCCGCGGTCGGCGGTGACCACGTCGATGCGGTCGTCCTTCTGGCGCTGCAGGAACACCTTGCCCAGGCCCTTGCCGTCGGCCGAGATCGTGGTCAGGTAGACCACCCCGCCGCCGGACAGCGGCGTGAACTTGCCCGATTCCAGGCCGGCCATCACGATGCTGCGGTTGGCGTCCTCCAGCATGGTCTCGGCGGTGCGGCTGGCCCAGGGGCCCAGCCACAGCGAGCACAACCCGATCACCACCACGACCGGCACCACCAGCATCAACATCGGCCGCAACATGCGCCGCGGGCCCACGCCGATGGCGGTGATGACCGCCATTTCTGAATCGCGGTACAGCCGCGCCAGTGCCAATAACAGCCCCAGCATCAGCGCCAGCGGCAGGATGATCGGCAGGTACGCCACGAATTGCAGGCCCACCTGGGACAGCAGCAAGCGAGCAGGGATGCGGCCATCGGCGATATTGCCGAGGATATCCACCAGCACACCGCCCACGCTGACGACCAGCAGCACGATCAAGGTGGCCAGGAAGCTCTGGGTGAAATCGCTAAGCAGGTATCGATCGAGCTTCGGCATGGGGTGGGCTTGTTTTAAACTCTCGGATTCGTTCGCGGCGGCGCCAGCCTAGTCCGGTTGGCGTAAACAGCCCGCGATTGTACGGATTTGCCTACGGAATCTGATCAATGGCCCTGCAATTCACCCTGAACCAAGACGCGCCGGCAAGCGCCGCCGTCGACTGCATCGTGGTTGGCGTGTTCGCCGACAAGACCCTGTCGCCCGCCGCCCAGGCGCTGGACAGTGCCAGCCAGGGCCGTCTGACGGCCCTGGTGGCACGTGGCGACGTGGCTGCCAAGACCGGCAGCACCAGCCTGCTGCACGACCTGCCGGGCGTTGCCGCCCCGCGCGTGCTGGTGGTGGGCCTGGGCGAGGCCGGCAAGTTCGGCGTGGCGCCGTACCTCAAGGCGGTGGGCGATGCGACCCGCGCGCTGAAGACCGGCCCGGTCGGCACCGCCCTGCTCACCCTGACCGAATTGCCGGTCAAGGCGCGCGACAGCGCCTGGAACATCCGCCAGGCGATCATCGTCAGCGACCATGCCGCCTACCGCTACACCGCCACGCTGGGCAAGAAGAAGGTCGACGAGACCGGCCTGACCACGCTGGCGATTGCCGGCGACGACGCCCGTGCCCTGGCCGTGGGCGTGGCCACCGCCGAGGGTGTGGAATTCGCCCGCGAGCTGGGCAACCTGCCGCCGAACTATTGCACCCCGGCCTACCTGGCCGAGACCGCGGCCGCCTTCGCCGGCAAGTTCCCCGGCGCCGAGGCCGAGATCCTGGACGAGACGCAGATGGAGTCGCTGGGCATGGGCTCGCTGCTGTCGGTGGCGCGTGGCTCGGCCAACCGCCCGCGGCTGATCGTGCTGAAGTGGAACGGCGGCGGCGACGCGCGCCCCTATGTGCTGGTCGGCAAGGGCATCACCTTCGACACCGGCGGCGTCAACCTCAAGACGCAGGGCGGCATCGAGGAAATGAAGTACGACATGTGCGGCGGCGCCAACGTCATCGGCACCTTCGTGGCCACGGTCAAGGCCGAGCTGCCGATCAACCTGGTGGTGGTGGTGCCGGCGGTGGAGAACGCCATCGACGGCAATGCCTATCGCCCCTCCGACGTGATCACCAGCATGTCCGGCAAGACCATCGAGGTCGGCAACACCGACGCCGAAGGCCGCCTGATCCTGTGCGATGCGCTGACCTACGCCGAGCGCTTCAACCCCGAAGCCCTGGTGGACGTGGCCACGCTGACCGGCGCCTGCATGGTGGCGCTGGGTCACCAGACCGCCGGCCTGATGAGCAAGCACGACGACCTGGCCAACGAACTGCTGGCCGCCGGCGAGCACGTGTTCGACCGCGCCTGGCGCCTGCCGCTGTGGGACGAGTACCAGGGCCTGCTGGATTCCACCTTCGCCGACGTCTACAACATCGGCGGCCGCTGGGGCGGCGCGATCACCGCCGGCTGCTTCCTGTCGCGCTTCACCGAGAACCAGCGCTGGGCACATCTGGACATCGCCGGCGTCGCCAGCGACGAAGGCAAGCGCGGCATGGCCACCGGACGCCCGGTGGGGCTGTTGACGCAGTGGTTGCTGGACCGCGCCGCAAGCGGCGCGGCGTGATTGGGGAGTGGAGATTCGGGATTCGTGCGAGCGCACGCATCCCGCCGTCCTTAGCAACCTGCAGGCAGACAGTGACCCGCTGTCGCCAATCCCGAATCCCCCTCAACGAATCCCTGCCCTGATGCCCCGTGCCGACTTCTACCTGATCGCCAAACCGCGCTTCCTCAACGAACCGCTGCGGCTGGTCTGCGAGCTGGCGCGCAAGGCCAACGACGCCAACCTGCCCACGCTGATCCTGGCGCGCGACGCCGCGCAGGCCGAGGCATTGGACGACCTGCTGTGGGCATTCGACGACGAGGCCTACATCCCGCACCAGATTGCCGGCACCGACGAGGAAGACGAGCTGGCGCCGGTACTGATCGCCTCGCCGGAGTTCGATGCTCCCTCGCGCCCGCTGGTGATCAACCTGCGCGACGATCCCTACCTGGGCGCCTGCGACCGCGTGCTGGAAGTCGTCCCCGCCGACCCGGCGGCCCGCGAACCGCTGCGCGAACGCTGGAAGCAGTACAAGGCCCTGGGCCTGGAACTGACCAAGTACGACATGTGAGAGGGGCGGGGATTGGGGAGTTGGGATTGGGGATTCGTAAAAGCAGATTTTTTGCGTCTCCGAGGACTGCATCCAACGACTAATCCCAAACGGCCGACCTTCGCTCCACGGCACCACCACTGACGTTGATGACTGGATGCCGGCGGTTCTCGCCGGCCCCATGACGCAACCAATCCCGAATCCCGAACAACGAATCCCCGCCCCACTATGACCACCCTCGCCTCCAGCTACGACCCCTCTTCCTTCGAATCGCGCCTGTACGCGCAGTGGGAGGCTGCCGGGTATTTCGTGCCGTCCGGCCAGGGTGAGCCGTATACGGTGCTGCTGCCGCCGCCGAATGTGACCGGTACGCTGCACATGGGCCATGCGTTCCAGCAGACGCTGATGGATGCGTTGGTGCGCTATCACCGCATGCGCGGCTTCGACACGCTGTGGCAGGTGGGCACCGACCATGCCGGCATCGCCACCGAGATGGTGGTGTCGCGCAACCTGGCGCTGGAAGGCAAGGGCGAAACGCGCGACTCGCTGGGGCGCGAGGGCTTCATCGCCAAGGTGTGGGAGTGGAAGGCCGAATCCGGCGACACCATCGAGCGCCAGATGCGCCGCCTGGGCACCTCCAGTGACTGGTCGCGCAGCACCTTCACCATGGACCCGCAGCCGTCGGCCGCGGTCAACGAAGCGTTCGTGCGCTGGTACGAGCAGGGCCTGATCTATCGCGGCCAGCGCCTGGTCAACTGGGACCCGGTGCTGAAGACCGCGATCTCCGACCTGGAGGTGGAAAACGTCGAGGAAGACGGCTTCCTGTGGTCGATCCGCTATCCGCTGGCCGATGGCGTGACCTACGAGCACGTCGAGCACGATGCCGACGGCGCCGAGACGCTGCGCGAGACCCGCGATTACCTGGTGGTCGCCACCACGCGCCCGGAGACCATGCTGGGCGATACCGCAGTGATGGTGCATCCGGAAGACCCACGCTATGCCACGCTGCACGGCGCCCGCATCGTGCTGCCGCTGACCGGCCGGCAAGTGCCGGTGATCACCGATGACTATGTCGACCGCGCCTTCGGCACCGGCGTGGTCAAGGTCACGCCTGCGCATGACTTCAACGATTACCAGGTGGGTGTGCGGCATGAGTTGCCGCTGATCAACCTGTTCACCGTCACCGCCACCATCAACGAGAATGCGCCGGAGCGGTACCGCGGCCTGGATCGTTACGACGCACGCAAGCTGGTGCTGTCCGAACTGGAAGACCTGGGCGTCTTGGTCGAAACCAAGCCGCACAAGCTGCAGGTGCCGCGCGGCGACCGTACCGGCCAGGTGATCGAGCCCTATCTCACCGACCAGTGGTTCGTGAAGATGGACGCGCTGGCCAAGCGCGGCCTGGAGCTGGTCGAAAGCGGCCAGGTCAAGTTCGTCCCGCCGAACTGGATCAATACCTATCGCCACTGGATGGAGAACATCCAGGATTGGTGCATCAGCCGTCAGCTGTGGTGGGGGCATCGCATTCCGGCGTGGTTCGACGAGGCAGGCAAGTGCTATGTCGGCCATGACGAAGCCGAGGTGCGCGCGAAACACGGCCTGGGTGCCGACGTCGCGCTGCACCAGGACAGCGACGTTCTGGAAACCTGGTTCTCCTCGCAACTGTGGCCGTTCTCCACGCTGGGCTGGCCGGACGCGAACGCGATGGCCGAGCGCGGTTTCGCGCGCTATCTGCCGTCGTCGGTGCTGGTCACCGGCTTCGACATCATCTTCTTCTGGGTGGCGCGCATGATCATGGCCACCGACAGCTTCACCGGCCAGGTGCCGTTCCGCGATGTCTACATCACCGGCCTGATCCGCGATGCGCAGGGCCAGAAGATGTCCAAGTCCAAGGGCAACGTGCTCGACCCGCTGGACATCATCGACGGCATCAGCATCGAAGACCTGGTTGCCAAGCGCACCACCGGGCTGATGCAGCCGCGCATGGCCGAGAAGATCGAAAAAGCCACGCGCAAGGAGTTTCCGGACGGCATCATCGCCCATGGTGCCGACGCGTTGCGCTTCACCATCGCCGCACTCGCCACGCATGGCCGCGACATCAAGTTCGATCTGGGCCGCGCCGAAGGCTACAAGAACTTCTGCAACAAGCTGTGGAACGCCACGCGCTTTGTGCTGATGAACACCGAAGGCGCGCGCTTTGCCGGCGTGCCGCAGCCGCGTACCGAAGCCGAGCAATGGATTCTGGCGCGCCTGGACAAGGTGACTGCAGAAACCCACGCACACTACGCCAGCTATCGCTTCGATCTGCTGACGCAATCGCTGTACGAGTTCGCCTGGAATGCGTTCTGCGACTGGTTCGTCGAACTGGCCAAGCCCGCGCTCAACGGCCAGGACAGCGAGGCAGCCGCCAGCACGCGCCACACACTGCTGTACGTGCTCGAAGCGCTGCTGCGCCTGCTGCACCCACTTACCCCGTTCGTCACCGAGGAACTGTGGCAGCAGGTTGCACCGCGCCTGGGCATCAGCGCCGCCACGATCTCGTTGCAGGCATTCCCGCAGGCCGGCGATGTCGACACCGCGGGCTACGCCAGCGCAGAGGCCGATGTCGAATGGCTGCAGTCGATGGTGTCGGCACTGCGTCGTGTGCGCAGCGAGTTGAACGTACCGCCGTCCAAGCAGGTGCGCCTGCTGCTGCAAGCCGGCACTGCCGACGATCGCGCCCGTGTCGGCCGCTTCGCCTCGCAGCTGTCGTTCCTGCTCAAGCTCGAAGCGATCGACTGGCTTGACGCCGGCCAGGACACACCGCCGTCGGCCACGGCCATCGTCGGCGAGCTCACCCTGCTGGTGCCGCTGGAAGGCCTGGTCGACATGGATGCCGAACGCACGCGCCTGGACAAGGAAATCAAGCGCGTGGAAGCCGAGATCGGCAAGTGCAATGGCAAGCTGGGCAACGCCACCTTCGTGCAGAACGCACCGGCCGTGGTGGTCGAGCAGGAACGCGCGCGCATGAACGATTGGACCACGCAGCTGACCGGCCTGCGCGAGCAACGCGCCAAGCTCTAGGACCGCCAATCACTGTTGGCCGAGACGGAGTCAACAGCCTGGCTAGTCGAGGGCGCGGTGCCCTCACCGCGTGCGCGACACGCCGTGAACCCGCCCCTGGGAGCTCGGTGGCGGCATCCATGCCGCCACACGGTCCCGCAACGGACAAGGACACGGCACCAGAGAGTTGGTCGGCGCTTATCTGAAAAGCTGTCTGTCGTGCGGTGTGCATTAGACGCAGGGCCGATACGTCACGATCGAACAGGGCGCATCCAGCACTGCTCTTCCATGCACACCGACCGTCTCGACTGGTCCTTGCCCGCTCACCGTCGCGGGACCTTGAGCGGCATGGATGCCGCGCCAGAGCCTACAAGGACGTACTTGCGGCGTGTCCTGCGATGGTGGGCCGGCAATGGCCGCGCAGCAAACTCGCAGCGTCGAGTGCGCTGTGCCCTCACCAGACAGTTGGTCGGCGCTCATCTGAAAGCTGTCTGTCGCGCGGTGCGCATCAGACGTGGAGGCGATGCTTCACGATCGAACAAGGCGCACCCAGCACTGCTCTACGTGACGTACCGACCATCTCGACTGGTCCTTGCCGGCCCACCGTCGCGGGACCCTGAGCGGCATGGATGCCGCGCCGGAGCCTACATGGACGTACTTGCGGCGTGTCCCGCGATGGTGGGCCGGCAAGGGCCCTGCAGCAAACTCGCAGCGTCGAGTGCGCGGTGCCCTCACCGCTTGCGGGACACGCCGTGAACCCGTCCCTGGGGGCTCGGTGGCGGCATCCATGCCGCCACACGGTCCCGCAACCGGCAAGGACACCGCGCCAGACAGTTGGTCGGCTGCTTTACTGAAAACCATGCACACCGATCATCTCGACTGGTCCTTGCCCGCCCACCGTCGCGGGACCTTACGCGGCATCGATGCCGAGTAATGGTGGGCGGGCAAGGGCCCTGCATGGATCCTGCGCCCAGCTGCGCAGAGAACTGAAGACGCGTGATGCTGCGCGCACGCGCCACGGCGTCGAAACAGCGTATGTCGCCGGACAATGAGACATCGATAAGGACATTACGCAAACGCACAACGCCCGCAGTGCTGCGGGCGTTGTGGAAAGACGTGCAACGCTGCACGCATCGCGGCGTTGCGTACCGCAGGGGCCTTACAGCTTGCCCGCGCCGGCCTTTGCCTTGACGTCCGCCGCCACCTTGGTAGCGGCCAGCAGGCTGTAGGTATACAGCGGCTTCCAGCCGATGTTGCTGTTCCACGAGCAATTCAGCGCCTTGCCGTTGATCAGCGAACCCTGGTCACGATACACGCTGCCCTTGTAGTCGCCGGCGATCTTGTCGCAGCTGCTCACACCACCGATGTCGAACGCATTTGCAGTGCCCGTCTTGCGGGCACTGCATTTGCGTGGTGCATTGATAAGGCTTACAGCTTTCCAGCGCCGGCCTTCGCCTTGACGTCCGCAGCGACCTTGTCGGCCGACAGCAGGCTATAGGTGTACGGCGGGGTCCAGCCGATGTTGCTGTTCCACGAGCACGTCAGTGCCTTGCCGTTGAGCAGCGAGCCTTGATCGCGATAGACGCTGCCGCCGTAGTCGGCCGCAATCTTGTCGCAGCTGCTCACCCCACTGATGTCGAACACGTTGCGCTCGGAGAAGATCTTCGACTCCTTGCCCACGCCATGCGCATGCGAGAACGGGTAGACCTTATTGCTGGTGCTGCCGACGTGGTAGTTGTTGTACAGATGCACCTGCCCGAAGCGCACCCGCGGTGCGCGTGCGGAGATGTTCTCGAACAAGGTGTTGTGGATGGTCACCTTGAGCTTGCCGCTGTCGGTGCTGGAGGCGCTGTCACTGGAACCGATCAGGTCGTTCTTCTCGTGCGACTTGAACGCCGAGTAGGAAATGGTGACGAAGTTAGCGCCCTTCTTAACGTCCATCGCACCATCGTGATGCTGCTTGGGACGGCCGTTGGCGGTGCCGTTCTGATCGTCGGTACGACGACCGTCGGTGAAGGTAACATGGTCCACCCACACATTGGTTGCGCCCTCGACCGTCAGGCCGTCGTACTCGGCATTCCAGTTGCCGGCGCTGCCGTCATCCGGGTCCCAGACCGGCTGCGGATCCCACGGATTTTCAATGGTGAGATTGCGGATGATGACGTCGTTGGCCTTGACGTAGAAATAGCCTTCGCGGATCTCCGCATTGCTGGTGATGCCGATCAGCGTGGTCTTGGTGGGGATGTCCAACCGCGCGCGGCTCTTCATATCCGAGGTCGTGGTGTACGGCTTGCCTTCGCTGATATCGATGATGCCGCTGATCTTGATGATGCGCCCGTTGCTGCCCACGCTGGCTTTCAGCGCGCTCTTCAGCTCGGCGGCAGTCTTGACCGTGTAGATGTTGGCTGCGGCCGCTTTGGAACCGCCTTTGGTCCCTCCGTTCTGTGTTGCCCAACCAGTGGTTGCAACTTCCAGTGCAGGATCGGCGCAGGCAACGCCAACAACCAGCAACGACCCGACAAACAGCGACGCGGCGGCCGCCGTTGAAAATTTCGGCTTCATCTTGATCTCTCCCTCGGATAGGTTCGATGCGCCGCGCGGCGGCACACCCCTCGTCTAGCAGGCGCGGAACATACTTTTCATCTCTGTAATGTTCAGTTCCGCGACGCCGATACTAGGAGCATCGCAATGGCTTGTATCTAGCCGATGTATCGATGTGCACGCGCAGTCACGCAAACGGTTGCGGGACATCCAGGAGAAGACAAAACGCTGTAATCAAGACATGCGGGGACAGGCATGAGGACACTGCAGCGCAGCATGCTCTGCAGTGCAACGCAGACCGACACAGCTCCAGCACGGTGTGCCGCCGCCATCACATGCATGTGTGTTTTTTCTAACGCGCACGGCAATTAAACCGCGATGCATCGCTATCGCAGTGCGCCTGGCACATGGACACAGGCGATTGGCGCTGCTGGAAACCACGGGTGGCACGTGGCGGCATGATCACCATCGCGGCTGCCGGTGCGCTCTGCCGGATGGCGGCGCGCAGACGACACGTCGGGCGATGCAAATGGGAAAAACATTCACCCTGTTGCGATCGATTGCAGCGATGCGCAACAGCTCGGCGCACAGCGGGTGCGTTGCTTGATGACCTGATCGTGGTGCGTCACCACAACGCCGCTTCAGGGGCGAAACAGCAAGGCGCCGGCACGGTCGCCTGGCGGCTACGCAGGAGCCGGGGTGGTGTCTCGGGTCGTGACGCGTGCCTCACCGATGCAACCGCGCGACGCGTATCAGGTGCGTCGGGGCAGAACCAGCCGGACGCGGGAGAACGCTTCCATCAGCCTCGGCCGATGAGGCTCAGGAGAACCCTTCGAAGGACAACTCGATTGCCATCACCAGCGCATCTTCGCGGCCGGTATTGGAGGGGTAGTAGCGTGGGCGCCGCCCGATCTCATTGAAGCCTTCGGAGTGATACAGCGCAATCGCCGACGGATTGGACGGGCGTACTTCCAGAAACGCGCGCCGCGCGCCGCGATCGCAGGCACCCTTGATCAGCGCGCGCAACAGCACGCGGCCATGCCCGCGGGATTGCGCCTCCGGTGCGATGCAGACATTGAGCACGTGCGCCTCGTCGGCAGCGATGCTGATCACTCCGTAGCCAATGACCTGCCCGCCCTGCTCCATCACCCAGCCCGGATAACCGGCCTGCAGGCAGTCGCGAAAGATGCTGCGCGTCCACGGGAACGGATAGGCCCGATGTTCGATGTCCATCACCACATCCAGATCGCTCTCGCGCATGGCGCGCAGCGAGGTGGGCAGCGGCGCGTTCAAGGCGCTCATGCCGGGTTCCGACGCCGCCGCAGCGCGCGCAGTTGCGGCCACAGCGCGCGCTTGGCGGCCGGGTTGCCGCGCAGCTCGGCCAGCGGCCAGGACGCCATCAAGGCTTGCGTATTCGGATCGCCGGGGTTGCAGCCGGAGGCGCGCAGCAACGCCATCTGCAGGCGATCGGGCATGCCGACCCGGCTGCGCCGCGGCGGCGCTGCCGGTGCAGTCGTGACCGCATCCGGCGCGTGGGCGGGCGCCACCGGTGCGCTGCGGCGGACCGCCGGCGCTACCGCTGGCACCGGCATTGGTGGCGTGCGCTCCACGCGCGGCGGTGCGGCCGCCCGCGCACGCTCCATCGTCTCCTCAGGCACCGCCGCCGCGTCCACGGTATAGCGATCCAAATACACGGTGTGTCCCAACGCCTGCAGATACGACACCTGCAGATCGGACCACATCGGCTCGGAGGCCAATTGACTCATGGCACCTGGCTCATGGCAGCTCGGGCGTGCGCCGCCAGCGCCGCCACAGCCACATCACCGGCCCGGACAGTGCATACAGCACGCCGATCACCAGCAGCGAACGGGCCAGATCGATCACCAGCAGCGCGATCACCACCGTGGCGATCGCCAGCGCCAGGAACGGCACACGGTCGGCACGCGGACCACGCGCGCCGCCCTTGAAACTCCAGAACCGGATCCGGCTGACCATCAGCAAGGCCGATACCACCGTGACCGCCAGCGTCAGATAACGCAGCTGCTCGCCATCGAAGCCCAGGCTGTCGTCGGCAAACGCCCAGACGAAGGACATCATCAAGCCGGCGGCCGCCGGGCTGGCCAGGCCGATGAACCAGCGCTTGTCGACCACCCCCACTTGCGTGTTGAAGCGCGCCAGGCGCAGCGCCGCGCAGGCCGCATACAGAAACGCGGCCGACCAGCCGACCCGGCCCATCACGTTGCTGTCGTACTTCAGCGCCGACAGCGACCAGTGATACATCACCAGCGCCGGGGCCATGCCGAAGCTGACCAGATCGGCCAGCGAGTCGTACTGCACGCCGAACTCGCTGCTGGTATTGGTCAGGCGCGCGACCCGGCCGTCCAGCCCGTCCATCACCGCGGCCACGAACACCGCCATGGCGGCCTGGACGAATTGCCCGTTGGCGGCGGCGATGATGGCGTAGAAACCGGAAAACAGCCCGGCGGTGGTGAACAGGTTCGGCAGCAGGTAGATCGTGCGCGAGCGCGGGGGCGGTCTCATCTCATCCATCCGGCAAGTGTAGGGCCTGAGGTCCATCCGGCGGTAGCGCGCCGGCGTCGTGCAGCTCACTTGCCAGCGCCGGCCGCGGATGCTGCAATCGCTGCGGTAATCATCCAGGGGAAGCCACATGCACCTGTCGTCCGGGCTTTGTGCCCTGTTGATGCTGGTCAGCGCCGCCGCCGGCGCGACCGATCTGTACAAATGGAAGGACGCCAAGGGCGTCACCCACTACACCGAAACCCCGCCACCGTCCGGCCAGCGCTACGAAGCGCGCCGGATCGATGCACGCAGCGGCACCGCCGCCATCGCCGCGCCGGACACCACCACGCCCGAATCGGCCGACTGCCTGACCGCACGCCGCAACCTGGAACTGCTCAGCGGCAAGGGCGAGGTCACCATGGGTGCCGGCGCCGATGGCAAGCCCGGCACCCCGCTGGACCCGGATGCCCGCGCGGCGCAACGCAACCTCGCCGAAGCGGCCGCCAAGGCCTATTGCAAGCCGTCAGCGAGCGCCACTCCGGCCTCCTGAGCCGGCCCGGGAGCGGCCACCTACCAGCCCATGCGTCCGGCCGATCGGCCGGCGCCACTGACCGGCAGGGCGCGAGACTGGCAAACTATGGGCTTTCCGCCCAAGCGAAGCCCGATGCGTCTTTCCCAGTTCCACCTGCACACCACCAAGGAAACCCCGGCCGACGCCGAGTTGGTCAGCCACCGTCTGATGCTGCGCGCGGGCATGATCCGCAAGCTGGCCTCTGGGCTGTATACCTGGTCGCCACTGGGTCTGCGCGTGCTGCGCAAGGTCGAGGCCATCGTGCGCGAGGAAATGAACCGCGCCGGGGCGGTGGAAGTGCTGTTCCCCACCATCCAGCCGCGCGAACTGTGGGATGCCACCGGTCGTTGGGAAAAGTTCGGCGGGCAGTTGCTCAAGATCAAGGATCGCAAGGAGCAGGAGTTCTGCTACAGCCCGACCGCCGAAGAGGCCGCGGCCGAATTCGCGCGCCAGGAAATCAACAGCTACAAGCAGTTGCCGCTGAACTTCTTCCAGATCCAGACCAAGTTCCGCGATGAGATCCGTCCACGCTTCGGCGTGATGCGCGCACGCGAATTCCTGATGAAGGACGCCTACTCCTTCCATCTCACCGATGCCGACATGGCGCGCGAATACGACAACATGCGCGCGGCCTACACCAGCATCTTCACCCGGCTGGGGCTGGAATTCCGCGCCGTGCAGGCCGACTCCGGCGCGATCGGCGGCGATGCCTCGCAGGAATTCCACGTCATTGCCGCTTCCGGCGAAGACTCGCTGGCATTCTCCACCGGCTCCGATTACGCCGCCAACGTGGAAACCGCCAGCGCCGCCCTGCCCGCCCCGCGCGCCGAGGCTGGCGAGGCGATGCGCCAGGTCGCAACGCCCACCCAGAAGACCTGCGAAGACGTCGCCCGGTTGCTGGGCATCACGCTGCAGCGCACGGTCAAGTCGGTGGCGGTGATGACCGAGGCCGGCTTCGTGCTGGTGCTGGTGCGCGGCGATCACGCGGTCAACGAGATCAAGCTCGGCAAGGTCGCCGGCCTGGCCGGCTACCGCCTGGCCAACGAGACCGAGATCCGCGACCACCTCGGCTGCGAGCCGGGCTTCCTGGGCCCGGTGAACACCGCCCGCCCGGTGCGCGTGGTGGCCGACCGCGATGTCGCGGCGATGGCCGATTTCGTGGTCGGTGCCAACGTGCCCGGCGAACACCTGGCAGGGGTCAACTGGGGCCGCGACCTGCCCGAACCTGACACCGTTGCCGATGTGCGCAACGTCATCGACGGCGAACGCGCGGCCGATGGCGGCGAACTGCGTCTGGCGCGCGGGATCGAGGTGGGCCATGTGTTCCAGCTCGGCGACCAGTATGCGCAGGCACTGCAGGCCACCGTGATCGACGAGAACGGCAAGCCCGCGGTGATGAAGATGGGCTGCTACGGCATCGGCATTTCGCGCATCGTGGCTGCGGCGATCGAGCAGAACCATGACGATGCCGGCATTGTCTGGCCCGCACCGATGGCACCGTGGCAGGTGGCGATCTGCATCATCAACCCCAAGCAGGATGCACAGGTGGTTGCCGCCGCCCAGGCATTGCTGGACGAATTGATCGCTGCGGGGATCGACGCGGTGCTGGACGATCGCGGCCTGCGCCCGGGCGCCATGTTTGCCGATATGGAACTGCTGGGCATTCCGCATCGGGTGGTGGTCTCCGAACGCGGATTGGCCGCCGGCACATTTGAATATCGTGCCCGCACTGCAGAGGCAGCAGAAAACCTGGATAAGGCCGGGTTATTCTCCCGCCTGGGTTGTTGATCAAATCAGCCGAAACTACTTGGATTGGATGAACACAAGGCGCCGAATTATTTCGGCGCATTTGTCACCCGGGTTTTCTGACATTATGATGGCCAGCGCTGCCACGGACCGGCATTCTTTTCTCTCTCATCCTCCGGAGTAGTGATGTCGATCGATCTTAGCGGCCTGTCGGCCAAGCAGTTGGGTGCCCTGATCAAAAACGCGAAGAAGCAGCAGACCGTGGTTGCCAAGCGCGCTCCGATTGCCAAGGTCCGCACGCAACTGACCCGCGCGGCAAAAGCCCAGGGTTATTCCATCGAAGAATTGTTCGGCACCAGCGCCGGCCCGGGTCGTCCTGCTGCCGCTGCCAAGCCGGGCCCGCGCGCCGGCCGCAAGCTGGGCAAGGTTCCGCCCAAGTATCGCAACCCCGCCAATCCCCAGGAAGCCTGGACCGGCCGCGGCAAGCAGCCGCGCTGGCTGGCCGAACTGACCGCCGCCGGCAAGAAAGTCGAAGACTTTCTGATCAGCAAGGTCAGCACCAAGAAGACTCCGGCCAAGAAGGCCGCCCCGCGCAAGGCCGCCACCAAGCGCGCGCCCAAGAAGTCCAAGGCCGCTTGATTCACCGCAATAAAACCCCCGGCATTGCCGGGGTTTTTATTGCGCGTTTTTATCTGTCATAAATTCTTGCGGGCCGGAATCAACAGATTGCCGAACAGCAATCCGGCCATCAAGGCCATCACGATATTGGTCACCGCCAATAGTGCGGCCTGCCCGACACTGACATCCTGTTGCTGTACTAAGGTCAGAAAGCCACGCAAGCTGACACTGCCCGGAACCAGCATGATGATGCCGGGCAAACGGATCAATGCGCCGGGTTTTTGCACCACCCGCCCGAACAGATTACCGGCGGCGGTCAATGCCATCGCCGATGCAAAGACACCGGCCGGACCACCCCAGGCGTGCCCGGCATAACGCGCAATGACATACCCGGACATGGCCGCTGCCATGATCCATAAATAATCGCGCCGATTGGCCTTGAACAACACCGCAAATGCATAAGCGGCCACCAGCAGCGAGGCCCATTCCACCCAGCTGGCCTGCGGGCGCAATGCGGCCACCTGCGGATGCAGGCCGACCACCTGGGTCAGCGTCACCGCGATCACCGCACCGACGGTGAGCTTGAGCACCGTGGTCACCGCACCGGCCAGCCGCGCCGTGCCCGAGACCCAGTGCTGGCTGGCCAGCTCGTTGAAGGCATTGGTCAACGACATGCCGGGCAGCAGCACCACCAGCGAGGCGATGATCACCGTATTGAGGTTCAACGGCCCGAGCAGCGACGCCACCACCGCGGCCACGACCCCGGCCAACAGCCCGGCCAGCGCCTCGCCGGCCTCCTTGGTCGCCGGCCGCTTGTCGGTGTACTGGGTCAGCAGGCCGATCGACATGCCGATCGCGCCGGCGGTGGCGATGTCCAGCCAGGGCAGTTTCCACAGCCCTGCCACGCCGGCGGCGGCCAGCCCGAATGCCAGCACCTGCAGGGTCTTGCCGCGCCGATCGACCTCGCGGTCCAGCCGCCGCAGCGCGGTGTGGCCCTGCGCGATGCTCATGCGCCCGTTGGCCACGCTGTCGGCCACGTAATCGGCCACGCTGAGCTTGTACAGGTCATTCTCGCCCGGGGCCAGCCGGATCACCCGGGTGATGTCGCTGGAGCCGATGGCCTTGGTCGGATCGCTGAAGCTCAAGATGATCCCGGTGGGATTGGACCAGGGCTCGCAGTCCAGGCCCAGCTTCTGCGACAGTCCGACCACGGCGGCCTCCAGGCGCTGCGCGGTGGTGCCGTAGGAATGCAGGCGTCCGGCGATTTCCGAAACAAAGGCGACGCGCTGGGCATAGGTGGCGCTGGCGGACGGTTGGACGACGGTGGCAGCGGACATGCGTGGCGGGTCGGATCGGAGAAACGCCGTCTGGCGAGGCCGCCAGTGTATGCCGCAGCGCCCCTGGCCGGCGTGCCGATCGTCTGTGCCGGGACCGCAAGTGCGAAGCGTCCCCATCATTCGCTCACGCCGGGCGCGGTATGCTGGCGCCACGGACAGGCCACCCATGATCAAACCGCAACCTCCCCGCATCGACCAAGACTCGCAGGATCAGACCCAGCTCCGCCTCGCCGGCAGTTGGGTGCTGGCAACCGCCCTGTCCCAGGCAGAACAGCTGCAGGCCGTGCCCGACGGGGTGCGCCGCATCGACGCGCGCGGCATCGGCCAACTGGATTCGGCCGGCGTGCTGCAGTTGCTGCGCTTCGCCGGCCGCATGGGCCTGAAGGAAGATGCGATCGATTTCCGCGATGAGCACCAGGCCCTGGTGTGCACCATCGAGGAACTCAACGACGAACGCCCCAAGCCCAAACGCGACTACGGCTTTGTCGCCGCGCTGGACCGTCTGGGCCGCACCACCCATGGCGTCGGCCAGGGCATCCTGGAACTGAACAGTTTTCTGGGCGAGAACCTGGTCAAGATCGGGCGGCTGATCCACGAGCCGCGCCGCTTCCGCCTGACCGCCACCGTGCACCACATGGAGCAGGTCGGCCTGGATGCGGTGCCGCTGGTGGTGCTGCTGTCGTACCTGGTTGGCGCGGTGATCGCGTTCCTGGGCTCGACCATCCTGCGCGACTTCGGTGCGGAAATTTATGTGGTGGAACTGGTGTCCATCGCCTTCCTGCGCGAGTTCGCGGTGCTGCTGACCGCCATCGTGCTGGCCGGGCGCACTGCCAGCGCCTTCACCGCGCAGATCGGTGCGATGAAATCACGCGAGGAAGTGGACGCGATCCGCACCCTGGGCCTGGACCCGATCGACCTGCTGGTGATCCCACGCCTGCTCGCGCTGATCTTCACCCTGCCGCTGCTGACCTTCATCGCGATGATCGCCGGCCTGGCCGGCGGCGTCACCGTGGGCGCGTTCGACCTGGACATTCCGCCGCAGATGTACCTGGCGCGCATGCACGACACCATCCAGTTGCGGCATTTCCTGGTCGGGCTGTCCAAGGCGCCGCTGTTTGCGCTGGTGATCGGCCTGATCGGCTGCCTGGAAGGCCTGAAGGTCAGCGGCACCGCGCAATCGGTGGGCGAGCGCACCACCTCCTCGGTGGTGCAGACGATTTCCTTGGTCATCATCCTCGACGCGGTCGCCGCGCTGTGGTTCATGAAGATGGGGTGGTGATGGAGCCGGGATTGGACATTCGGGATTCGGGATTCGTGCAAGGCAGAAGCGCAGCTGGCGCCCTGACACTCGGGAGAGCTGTGCTGTGACCAATCCCGAATCCCCACTCCCCAATCCCGGCACAGAGGCCGAGGCCGACGACGACCAGCTGGCAATTTCCGTGCGCGGGCTGACCAACCGTTTCGGCAGCCAGGTCGTGCACGAGGACCTGGATCTGGACGTGCGGCGCGGCGAGATCCTGGGCGTGGTCGGTGGCTCGGGCACCGGCAAGTCGGTGCTGATGCGCAGCATCCTGGGCCTTCGCGAGCCGGATGCCGGCAGCATCCAGGTATTGGGAGCGGATGCGCGCTCGGGCCGCTTCGCCGACCGCCAGCACATCACCCGCAATACCGGCGTGCTGTTCCAGGACGGCGCGCTGTTCTCGTCGATGACCGTCGGCGAAAACGTGCAGGTGCCGCTGAAGGAGCATCACGGCGAGTTTCCGGAGCGCTGGTATTTCGAGCTGGCGCTGCTGAAGATCAAGCTGGCCGGCCTGCCGGCCGATGCGCTGGACAAACTGCCCTCGCAGCTGTCCGGCGGCATGCGCAAGCGCGCCGGCCTGGCGCGGGCGCTGGCGCTGGATCCGCCGCTGCTGTTCCTGGACGAGCCCACTGCCGGGCTGGACCCGATCGGCGCGGCCGCCTTCGACCGCCTGATCCGCACCTTGCAGCAGGCATTGGGCCTGACCGTGTTCCTGATTACCCATGACCTGGATACGCTGTACGCCATCTGCGACCGCATCGCGGTGCTGGCCGATCACAAGGTGATTGCCAACGCGCCGCTGGCCGAGATCGAACAGGTCGACCACCCCTGGATCCAGGAATACTTCCACGGTCCGCGCGCCCGCGCCGCGCGCGCGGCCAAGACCGACTCCACCGAGACCGCCTGAGCATGGAAACCAAAGCCAATTACGTCCTGATCGGCGCCTTCACCATCGTGGCAGGCCTGGCCCTGCTGCTGTTCGGGCTATGGGCCGCAAAGTATTCCTCCGACCGCACCTGGCAGCAGTACCGGGTGGTGTTCCGCGAGGCGGTGACCGGCCTGTCGGTCGGCAGCCCGGTGCAGTACAACGGCATCGCGGTCGGCTCGATCACCGAGCTGACGCTGGCGCCGAACGACCCGCGCCAGGTGGTCGCGCACGTGCGGGTGAACTCCACCACGCCGATCAAGAGCGATACGCGTGCCAAGCTGGCCATCACCAGCCTGACCGGCCCGTCGATCATCCAGCTCTCCGGCGGCACGCCCGAGGCACCATCGCTGACCACCATCGACAAGAGCGACGCGCCGATCATCCAGACCACGCCGTCGGCGCTGCAGAACATCACCGACACCGCCAACCGCATCGTCGAGCGCATGGACCAGATGCTCTCGGACAAGAACGTGGCCAGCATCACTGCCACCTTGCAGAACCTGGAAAAGATCAGCGGCGGCATCGCCGATCGCGACGAAGGCATGCAGGCGCTGATCGTCAGCGCGCGCGATGCCGCACGCAATCTGGACACCACCCTGACCACCACCAACGGCACCATCAAGCGGCTGGACCAGAACCTGGTGCAGCAGCTGCCGGGCATCCTGGAGAAGCTCGATGCCACCCTGGTCAAGCTGGATTCGGCTGCCGGCAACGCCGACAACATCCTTGGCGAGAACCGCGCGGCCATCAACAGCTTTGCCAATGACGGGCTGGGCCAGCTCGGGCCCACGCTGACCGAATTGCGCGGCCTGATCCGCGACCTGCGCCGGGTCAGCGACAAACTGGACAACAACCCTGCGCGCTACCTGCTTGGCCGCGACGCACCCAAGGAGTTCGAACCGAAATGACTGCCATGCGCCTGTTGCGTCCCGTGTTGTGCGTCTCCCTGCTGGCGCTGGGCGGCTGCTCGCTGCTGACCGGCGGCGACCAGAAGCCGGCCACCATCTACGCGCCGACCGTGCGGGTGACACCCAATCCGTCCTGGCCGCAGGTGACCTGGCAACTGGCGGTGGCCAAGCCGAGCGCGGCGCGCATCATCGACAGCCCGCGCATCAACGTGCGCCCAACCCCGAGCGAATTGCAGGTCTACCACGGCGCAGGCTGGGCGCAGCCGGCCACCGATATGCTGGAAGACAGCGTGGTGCGCGCATTCGAGGACTCCGGCAAGATCGCCGCGGTCGCCCGCATCGGCACCGGCATCCGCTCCGACTACAAGCTGGCGATCGACCTGCGCCGCTTCGAGTCCGATTACGCCGGCCAGGCGCTGCCCTCGGCCACCATCGAACTCAATGCCAAGCTGCTGCACGCCGCCGACCAGCGCGTGGCGGCTTCGCGCACCTTCCTGGTGGCACGCCCGTCCAGCGGCACCGACACGGCGGCAGTGGCAGCGGCATTCGAACAGGCGATGACGCAGGTCACCACCGAACTGGTCGGCTGGACCCTGCTCAATGGCCAGCAGGATAGCCAGCGCTTGCCGCGTCCGCTGTCACCGCGACAGCCGGACTAGCGCTTGGGGCCACGCGGGGCAATCTGGCGAAACGTCAGATTGATGCGCTCGCCGACCGGTTTTGCGGTGCGCGGCAACGCATGCTTGTAGTGGCGCTGGGTATCGCCTCCCATCAGCAGCAAATCGCCGTGCCCCAGTTCCAGCGCCTGCTTCAACGCCGCGTCGTCGCGATGCCTGAAGGCAAAGCGCCGCGTCGCGCCCAGGCTCACCGAAGCGATCAACGGCTGCGCGCCCAACTCCGGCTCGTCGTCGCTGTGCCAGCCCATCGCATCGTTGCCGCTGCGGTAACGGTTGGCCAGCACGCTGTTGAATGGCGCCCCGGTCTCGGCCTGCAGGCGCGCGCGTAGAGGCTGCAATACCTCCAGCCACGGCTGCGGCGCGAACTGCGTGCCCGAGTAGCGGTAACTTGCCTCAGCATCGCCGATCCAACTGCTCAGACGCGGCGAATCCACCGTCCGCCCGAACATGCGGATGCGATGCACCTCCCACTGCACCTGCGTCAGCAGCACCTGCAGCAGCGCATCGGCCTGCGCGCGCGGCAACCAGCCGCGGCACCAGGCGATCTCCGCATGCGGCAAGGCAACCCGAATCTTCATGTTTCAAACGCTAGCACGCTCCGGCTGCGTGGAGGCTGGGCGGTACGGATGAATCGATCCGATTTGCCGCCGTCACATCGAATCCCGGAAAATGCGCGGTAGCCATCGAGCCAACGGGAGCGGAGCAATGTCGGAAGCAGGAGTCGGCGCAAGTGCGCCAGAGACGGTCGAGCGCGACGTGATGGAGTACGACGTCGTCACCGTCGGCGCCGGCCCGGCCGGGCTGGCTTTTGCGATCCGGCTCAAGCAGCTGGATCCGGCCATCAGCGTCTGCGTGATCGAAAAATCCAGCACCATCGGTGCGCATATCCTGTCCGGCGCGGTGATCGAGCCGGGCCCGCTGGATGCCTTGCTGCCGGGCTGGCGCGACAACCCGCCGCCGATCTGCGTGGCCGCCACCGACGACGAGTTCTGGTTCCTCGGCAAGGACAGCGCGCGCAAGTTCCCGGTGGTGCCGCCGGGCATGCGCAACCACGGCAACTTCATCGTCAGCCTGGGCGCAATGTGCGCCTGGCTGGCGCCGCAGGCCGAAGCATTGGGCGTGGAGATTTACCCGGGCTTTGCCGCTGCCGAAACGCTGCACGACGACAACGACCAGGTCATCGGCGTACGTATCGGCGACATGGGCGTGGCCAAGGATGGGTCGCACAAGCCCGGTTACACCGCCGGCATCGACATCCGTGCCAAGGTCACCGTGCTGGCCGAAGGCGCACGCGGGCACCTCACCAAGCGCCTGCTCAAGCGCTTCGACCTCACCGCCGACGCCGACCCGCAGGGCTATTCGATCGGCATCAAGGAACTGTGGCAGGTACCGGAGGGGCGCGTCAGTCCCGGCAAGATCGTGCATACGCTGGGCTGGCCGGCAGACAACCGCACCTACGGCGGCAGCTTCCTGTATCACCTGGACAACAACCAGATCGCGCTTGGTTATGTGAGCGGGCTGGACTACAGCGACCCGCAATACCAGCCATGGGAAGCCTTCCAGCAATGGAAAAACCACGCGCTGATCAAGCCGTTGCTGGAAGGCGGCAGCATCCTCTCGGCCGGCGCGCGCGCCATCGTCACCGGCGGCTGGCAGTCGCTGCCGAAGGTGGAAATGCCGGGCGCCCTGTTGATCGGCGACACTGCCGGCCTGCTCAACGTGCCCAAGATCAAGGGCACCCACCAGGCGATCCGCAGCGGCATGCTGGCGGCCGAGCATCTGGTGCAATCGCAGCTGGCGCCGCAAGGCTTCGACGCCAAGTTGCGCGCCTCCGATGCGATGGCCGAGCTCAAGCAGGTGCGCAACATCAAGCCGGGCTTCAAGAAGGGCCTGTGGTTCGGCCTGCTCAACGCCGCCTGGGAAACTGCGCTCAAGGGCGCCTCACCATGGACACTGAAGAACAAGCCCGACTGGTCGGCATTGCACAAGATCGGCGAGTACGAGCAACCCACGCGCCACTACGGCACGCGCGAGCTCGCTCCGCGCGACCGGCTGCAGGCGGTGTACTTCGCCGCCACCGAGCACGACGAAGACCAGCCCGTGCATCTGAAGGTACTCGATACCGACGTGTGCGCCACCCGCTGCGTACAGGAATACGACAATCCCTGCACCCGCTTCTGCCCGGCCAACGTCTACGAAATGGTCGCAGACGCCGGCAGCCCGTACGGCAAGCGCCTGCAGATCAACGCCGCCAACTGCGTGCACTGCAAGACCTGCGACATCAAGGACCCGTACGAGATCATCACCTGGGTCACGCCGGAGGGTGGTTCGGGCCCGAACTACCAGAATCTGTGAGCAACGGTCGGCATACCGCGTGAGCGGCAGTCTCTCCAAGCTCCTGGCCGCGGCACGTCGCTCGGTAGAGCTCCATGGCGGCGGTTTCGCCGGCGTAGCCACGGTCGCAATACGGGCCTTCAAGGTCATCCGCGCCCTGGGCATACGCGGCCTGCTGGGGCGGCTGCAACTGGCCGGGCGTACGCAGCCGGCGGTCCATCACCTGTCTGACCAGGAACCTTTCGTCGCGCCTGCGCCGCTGTCGCAGCTGCGGCTCAAGACTGGCGTGATGCTGCACGTCTTCTATCCCGACCTGATCGACGAATTCGCACAGTCACTCCAGCACATGCCGGTGGGCTACGACCTGCTGGTATCGGTGATGGATGAAGCCGCCGCCGTCCAAGTGCGAGACCGTTTTTCAAGGTTGCCGCGGGTGGACAAGCTCGATATCCGCATCGTGCCCAACCGTGGCCGTGACATCGCGCCGCTATTGGTGACATTTCGCGAACAGGTCCTGGCATTGGATGTCGTTGGCCATCTGCACACGAAAAAGTCGCTGTATACAGGCAGCGAGCAAGGCCAATGGCGCCGTTACCTGGTGTCATCCCTGATGGGGAGCCCGGAGCGCATCGCCTGGCACCTGGGAATGTTTCAGGCCGAGCCGCGGCTTGGCATGCTCTATCCCGAGAGTTACGAGCGGGTGCTGCTGTGGGCGCATACCTGGCTCAGCAATTTCAGCGTGTGTCGCGCGCTTGCCCAGCGACTTGGATTCGACATCAGTCCCTCGGAGTACATCGATTTTCCTGCCGGATCGATGTTCTGGGCGAAGGTGGATGCATTGCGGCCGTTGTACGCGCTGGATCTGGAACTCAAGGATTTTCCGGAAGAACACGGTCAGATCGATGGCACCCTGCACCACGCAGTGGAGCGCATCTTCGTCGCTGTTGTGCGCCATCAGCAGTATCGGATTGGCATATTGCCGCAAGATGGCACGCTGGCACTCAGCGGCGAAGGTGGACGCAACTGGCAGGCGGCGTTCGAAACACCGATCGCCACGCGGTTGACCCTGTCCTCTCTTCAAGCTCGGCTGGTGTCGCTGGATATCTTCGATACCTTGGTAGTGAGGCCGTTCCTGTTTCCGGCGGGTGCGCGCGCCTATCTTGCCCATCTGGTCGCGGACCGATTCGGGGTCGGAAATTTTCTCGAACTCCGCGAGCTTGCCGAGGCAAAGGCACGCCATCAACGTGGCGCCGATGTCGATCTATCAAGCATCTACACCACGCTGTCTGGCCTGCCCGGTGCGGGAGGACTTCCCATCGGTGCCTTGCAGGCACTGGAAGTGGCGCTGGAAGCCAGATTGCTGCAACCACGGCGAGGCGTGATCGCAGCGGCGGCGCACCTGCAACAACGTGGCATCCGCCTGGTTGCGCTTTCGGACATGTATCTGGATAGCACGTTGCTGCAGCAGGTCCTGCCGGCCGACGTCAGCGCGTTGCCAGCTGCCTGGTATGTGTCGTGCGAGACGGGCTGGCGCAAGGATGCTGACAGCGCCTGGAAGGAACTGCCAGGCATCGAAAACATCGAGACATCGCACTGGCTGCATGTCGGCGACAACGAACATGCAGATGTCCAGCGTCCACAGATGCACAAGCTGTTGACGCCGGTGCACGTGCTTCGCCCATCCGCGCTGTTTGAGGTGGTCCCCGCATTGCGCCCGCTCAGACTGCCGTCCGGTGACGCAACGCGGTGGCAGGACCAGTTGTGGCTTGGCCTATTGGCCAACCGGTTCGCCGATCTTGCCGACCGGCACCCGGAAACCTTGATGCCGCTGCCGATTCTTTCACCGGCATCTCTCGGCTACGTGGTCATCGGCCCGCTGATCTTCGATTATCTCGCCTGGCTGATCCGCATGGCGAAGCAAGCCAATATCGAAACAATCCTGTTTTTGAGCCGAGAAGGCCACCTGCTGGAGCAGGGTTTTCAGCTAGTAAGGCAAACCTCGCCTTCGCTGCAGCAGCTTCAGGGCAAGTATCTGCTGGCATCTCGGCGGGGAACCGGAACACCCTCGCTGCATGCGCCGAATGATCTTGCAGTGCTGCTGGACAGCACCTACACCGGCACGTTGAGCGGCCTGATACAGGCGCGCCTGGGAGATGCTGCCGCAGCTGTTCTGGAACGTCGCCTGGGGCGCCCGGTCATGCAACGCGATGTCTACCTGCCGGAGATGCATGCCGAGCTGCTGCAACTCATTGCCCCAGCGATCAATGACCTGCTGGCGCTTGCCGAAACTGAAAGGACGGCCTACCTGCGTTACTGGACGGCGACCGCAGGCGACGGTGCCGCCATGGTGGCCGACATAGGGTACTCCGGCACCATCCAGGCCAACCTCACGCGATTGACCGGGCAGCCACTGGGTGGCGCGTATTTTGCACTGAACGGGCGCGCCACGAAGATCGCTGCCCAGAGTTGGGCCGCCGCCCGCTATTTTGATGGCCGTACCGAAGGTGGTCCGGAGCAGTCGACGATCCTGCGCCATGACCTGCTTCTGGAGACACTTCTCACCGCTCCTTCGCCGCAGTTTTCCTATTTTGCAGACGCCACCAACGTTCCGACTGCGGTCTACGCCAGTGCGGAGCTGTCGCCAGCGCAATGGGCGACGATCGCGCAGGTGCATGAAGGTGCATTGGCGTTCATTGCAGACGTTTGCAAGGTTGCGCAGGACGAAAGCCATCTGCTGGACTTCGATCGAGCCGCGGTCCAGATCCCGCTGCAGTGCGTCGGCTCCGGACGCTGGCAGGCGCCGTGGCTGGCGGATCTGCAACTCGACGACCGTTTCACCGGACGCGGATCGGTTCGAGCCGGATGACCTGACGGCCATCCGGCCTGGCCTCACGGTTGAGGCGTCAGAAGTGCCACGCCGGTCTTCTGGCGCAACTCCTCCAGTTCTACCCCATCGGCCGCCTCCACCAGCACCAGCCCGCCATCGGTAACATCCAATACCGCCAGGTCGGTGATGATGCGATCGACCACGCCGACGCCGGTCAATGGCAGATCGCATTCGGGCAGGATCTTGTGGCTGCCGTCCTTGGCGACGTGTTCCATCAGCACCACCACGCGCTTGACGCCGGCCACCAGGTCCATTGCGCCACCCATGCCCTTGACCATCTTGCCGGGCACCATCCAGTTGGCCAGGTCGCCGCGGTCGGTGACCTGCATCGCACCGAGAATCGCCAGATCGATGTGCCCGCCGCGGATCATCGCAAATGAGTCGTGGCTGCCGAAATAACTGGCACCGGCACGCGCGGTCACCGTCTGCTTGCCGGCATTGATCAGGTCCGCATCCACCTCGTCCTCGGTGGGAAACGGGCCGATGCCGAGCAGGCCGTTTTCCGATTGCAGCCAGACGTCCATGCCATCGGGAATGTGATTGGCCACCAGCGTCGGCAGGCCGATGCCCAGGTTGACGTAGGCGCCATCAGTCAATTCGCGCGCCGCACGTGCGGCCATCTGGTCCCTGGTCCAGGCCATCAGTGCTGTCCTTCGCGCACGGTGCGCTGTTCGATGCGTTTTTCCGGCGTGGCGTTGAGCACCAGCCGGTCGACATAGATGCCGGGCAGATGCACCTGGTCCGGATCGATCGCGCCCACCTCGACGATCTCCTCGACCTCGGCAACGCAGACGCGACCGGCCATGGCACAGGCCGGGTTGAAGTTGCGCGCGGTCTTGCGGAACACCAGATTGCCGGCCGTGTCCGCACGCCAGGCCTTGACCAGCGCGACATCGGCCTGCAGCGCGGTTTCCATCACGTACTGTTTGCCGTCGAATTCGCGGGTTTCCTTGCCCTGGGCGACGATGGTGCCGTAGCCGGTTGTGGTGTAGAACGCGGGGATTCCCGCACCGCCCGCCCGCAGACGCTCGGCCAGCGTGCCTTGCGGGTTGAACTCCAGCTCGAGTTCGCCGGCCAGATACTGCCGCTCGAATTCCTTGTTTTCGCCCACGTAGGACGAAATCATCTTGCGGATCTGCCGGGTGGCCAATAATTGGCCCAGCCCGAATCCATCGACGCCGGCGTTGTTGGAAATCACGGTCAGCCCGCCGACCCCGCTCTCGCGCACCGCTGCAATCAGCGCCTCCGGAATTCCGCACAGGCCAAAGCCGCCGACCGCCAGGGTCTGGCCATCGGCCAGCACCCCATCCAGCGCCGCCCCGGCATCGGCATAGCGTTTGCCGCTTGCCGCACCACGCCCACCATTGCTCATCACCGCCCTCGCCTCGCTGATGTGAAGCGGCCATTCTAGCCGCTGACTGTTCCCTGTCCCCGATCGCAATTCCGCCACACCCAAGACACGGCGCAGCCGCTAAACTCGGGATTTCCCCCACCCCAGGAATTGCCCATGACGCTACCCGCCTTCAAGGCCTACGACATTCGCGGCCGCGTGCCGGATGAACTCAACGAGGACTTGGCGCGCCGCATCGGCGTGGCATTGGCGGCGCAGCTGGAGCAAGGGCCGGTGGTCCTGGGCCACGACGTGCGCCTGGCCAGCCCCGGCCTGCAGGAAGCGCTCTCGGCCGGCCTGCGCGCCAGCGGCCGCGAAGTGATCGACATCGGCCTGTGCGGCACCGAGGAGGTCTATTTCCAGACCGATCACCTCAAGGCGGCTGGCGGCGTGATGGTCACGGCCAGCCATAACCCGATGGACTACAACGGCATGAAGCTGGTGCGCGAGCAGGCGCGGCCGATCAGTTCCGACACCGGCCTGTTCGCGATTCGCGACACCGTCGCTGCCGACACCGCCGCCCCCGGCGAGCCCACCGCAAGCGAGCACAGCCGCACCGACAAGACGGCCTACCTGGAGCATCTGCTCAGCTACGTGGACCGCAGCACGCTCAAGCCGCTCAAGTTGGTGGTCAACGCCGGCAACGGCGGCGCCGGCCTGATCGTCGACCTGCTTGCACCGCAGCTGCCGTTCGAGTTCGTCCGCGTCTTCCACGAACCCGATGGCAACTTCCCCAATGGCATTCCCAACCCATTGTTGCCGGAAAACCGCGACGCCACGGCCAGGGCGGTCAAGGAACACGGCGCCGATTTCGGTATTGCCTGGGATGGCGACTTCGATCGCTGCTTCTTCTTCGATCACACCGGCCGCTTCATCGAAGGCTATTACCTGGTCGGCCTGCTGGCGCAGGCGATCCTGGCCAAGCAGCCCGGCGGCAAGGTCGTGCACGACCCGCGCCTGACCTGGAACACCGTCGAGATGGTCGAGGACGCCGGCGGTATTCCGGTGTTGTGCAAGAGCGGCCATGCCTTCATCAAGGAAAAGATGCGCAGCGAAAATGCCGTCTATGGCGGCGAGATGAGCGCGCACCATTATTTCCGTGAGTTCGCCTATGCCGACTCCGGCATGATTCCGTGGCTGTTGATCGCCGAGCTGGTGTCGCAGTCGGGTCGTTCGCTGGCGGATCTGGTCGAAGCGCGCATGCAGAAATTCCCCTGCAGCGGCGAGATCAACTTCAAGGTGGACGATGCCAAGGCGGCGGTTGCCCGCGTGATGGAGCACTACGGCGACCAGTCGCCGGAACTGGACTACACCGACGGCATCAGTGCCGATTTCGGCCAATGGCGCTTCAACCTGCGCAGCTCCAATACCGAGCCGCTGCTGCGTCTGAACGTGGAAACGCGCGGCGACGCCGCACTGCTGGAAACGCGTACGCAGGAAATTTCCAACCTGCTGCGCGGCTGATTTAACATCGTCCCCCACTTTGACGCATTGGAGTTTCCCCCGCTCATGAGCGATGTCCTTCCGATTATTCTGTCCGGCGGTTCCGGCACGCGCCTTTGGCCGTTGTCGCGCGAATCCTATCCCAAGCAGTTCCTGCCGCTGGTCGGCGAGCACAGCATGCTGCAGGCCACCTGGTTGCGTTCTGCTCCGGTGGCGGCACACGCCCCCATCGTGGTGGCCAACGAAGAGCATCGCTTCATGGCCGCCGAGCAGTTGCAGCAGCTGGGCGTGAAGCCGTCGGCCATCCTGCTCGAGCCCAAGGGACGCAATACTGCCCCGGCAATTGCCGTCGCTGCGCTGGAAGCCACCCGTAACGGTGGTGATCCGCTGCTGCTGGTGCTTCCTTCGGACCATGTCATTCGTGACGAGGCTGCTTTCCAGGCGGCAGTCACCGTCGCAGCCGCCGCCGCAGAGCAGGGCAAGCTGGTCACCTTCGGCATCAAGCCGACCGCGCCTGAAACCGGTTATGGCTACATCAAGGCCGGTGCCGGCACCGGCGCCACTGCGGTCGAGCGCTTCGTCGAAAAGCCCGACCTGGCCACCGCGCAGGGGTATCTGGCCAGCGGCGAGTATTACTGGAACAGCGGCATGTTCCTGTTCCGTGCCTCGCGCTACCTGGAAGAACTGCGCAAGTTCCAGCCGGCCATTGCCGATGCCTGCCAGAAGGCGTGGGAAGGCGGCAAGCGCGATGCCGACTTCACCCGTCTGGACAAGGACGCGTTCGCCTCCAGCCCATCGGATTCGATCGACTATGCGGTGATGGAAAAGACTGCCGATGCAGTGGTGGTGCCGCTGGATGCCGGCTGGAACGATGTCGGTTCGTGGTCGTCGCTGCTGGACGTCTCCGAACAGGACGGCCAGGGCAATGCACACCACGGCGATGTCATCCAGCTGGACTGCAAGAACACCTATGCGTATGGCTCGCGCCTGATCGCCATGGTCGGCCTGGAAGACGTGGTTGTGGTGGAAACGCCAGACGCCGTTCTGGTCGGTCACCGCGACCGCATCCAGGAAGTGAAGGATGTGGTCGGCCGGATCAAGGCCGACGGTCGCTCCGAGGCGACCTGGCATCGCAAGGTCTATCGTCCGTGGGGTGCTTACGATTCGATCGACATGGGTCACCGTCACCAGGTCAAGCGCATCACCGTCAAGCCCGGTGCCGTGCTCAGCCTGCAGATGCATCACCACCGCGCCGAACACTGGATCGTCGTCAGCGGCACCGCAGAAGTCACGCGTGGCGAAGAGGTGCTGTTGCTCACCGAGAACCAGAGTACCTATATTCCGCTTGGCGTGACCCATCGCCTGCGCAATCCGGGCAAATTGCCGCTGGAACTGATCGAAGTGCAGTCCGGCAGCTATCTGGGCGAAGACGACATCGTGCGTTTCGAAGATACCTACGGGCGTACCTGATCGGTCGCTTTCGGGATTCTGCAGTACATAAGCAAACAGCCGGGGATTCCCGGCTGTTTGCGTTTGCGGCTTGAATGCGTCGGCGGAAATATCGCCACCGGCCAGAGTCGCGTATCTAGTGCCTGGCAGCGGCGATTTCGGCAATCACGCGCTGCAGGCCGACTTGCCAGTCCGGCAACACGATGTCGAAATCGCGCTGCAGTTTGTCGATCGACAGCCGCGAATATGCCGGCCGCTGTGCGGGCGTCGGGTAGTCGGCGGTCGTGATGGGCACCACACGCGGCGCGCGCGACAACAGGCCTGCGCTGACCGCCTCCTGGAAGATCGCCTCGGCAAAGCCATGCCAGCTGGTCTGCCCCGTAGCCGTGAGGTGCCATGTCCCCGAGGTGTCTGGTCTGCGTTGGCGCAGCAACTGCGCAGTGACATCGGCGATCAGGGCCGCGGGCGTCGGTGTTCCGACCTGGTCGGCCACTACCCGCAGCTCATCGCGCTCGGCACCCACACGCAACATGGTGCGCAGGAAATTCGCGCCATGCGAGGCATACACCCATGCGGTGCGCAGGATCAGATGCTGCGCGCCGGAAGCACGGATGGCCTGCTCACCCGCAAGCTTGGTCTCGCCATACACGCCCAGCGGCGAGGTCGGCGCGTCTTCGGGATACGGTGCGGTACCCCGACCGTCGAAGACGTAGTCGGTCGAGTAGTGCACCAGCGGTACGTCACGGGATGCGCACCAGGCGGCGATGACGCCAGGCGAGGTTGCATTGACACGCAATGCGCTGGCGCGATCCTGCTCGGCGCGATCCACCGCGGTATAGGCGGCGGCATTGACCACATGCGACGGGGAAACCCGGTCCAGCAAGGCAGTTAGCGTTTGCGGTGCGTCGAAGTCCGCCGTCTCGCAGGCGCTGCCGTCAGGCAGCTGACCACTGCGTGTCGTTGCCTGCACCGAGCCATCGGCGGCCAATGCGCGCAACAGTTCCGCACCCACCTGCCCGTTCGCACCAAACACCAACGTGGTCACGGCATATACACCGGCAGTCGGTCGGCTGGCACCTCATCCAGGAACGGCGCCTTGGCGTCCTTGGCCGACAGCAATGGATCGCTGATCGGCCAATCGATACCGATCGCCGCATCGTTCCAACGCACGCCTGCATCCGCTTCCTTGACGTACACGTCGGTGCACAGATAACTGAACAACGCTTTCTCTGAAAGCACTGCAAAGCCATGTGCAAAGCCTTCAGGTATCCAGACCTGGCGTCGGTTTTCTGCGCTCAGTAAAACGGCGGTCCAACGCCCGAAGTGGGGAGAACCGGCGCGGATATCCACCGCAACGTCGTAGACCTCACCTTCAAGCACGCTCACCAGCTTGCCCTGTGGCCGAGGCCACTGGTAATGCAGACCGCGCAGCACGCCCCTGGTGGACGTGGAGACGTTACTTTGCACAAAACTCGTCGGCAGCCCATGCTGCCCGAAGCGCTCTGCATTCCATGTTTCGAAGAACTGACCGCGCTCATCGCCGAAGACCGCAGGCTCGATGACGACGCAGCCGGGCAATGTCGTTTCGATCACGTTCAATGGACGACCCCACGCTTGGCTAATGCAGTCAGATACTTGCCGTAGTCATTCTTCAACAACGGCGCCGCCAGGCGCTCCAGCTGCTCGGCATCGATCCAGCCCTGGCCAAATGCGATTTCCTCCGGGCAGCACACCTGCAGACCCTGGCGCATCTGGATGGTCTCGATGAAATTGGCCGCTTCGTGCAATGACTGGTGCGTCCCGGTATCCAGCCATGCATACCCGCGCCCCAGTGGCTCCAGGTGCAGGTTGCCGGCTTCGAGATAGCAGCGATTGAGATCGGTGATCTCCAGCTCGCCGCGCGGCGAGGGCTTCAAGGCAGCCGCGTAGTCGCTGGCCTGGCCGTCGTAGAAATACAAGCCGGTGACCGCGTAGTTGGAACGGGGCTTTGCCGGCTTTTCGGCAATGTCGATGACCTTGCCTTGCTGATCGAATTCGGCAACGCCGTAGCGTTCGGGATCGTTGACCCAGTAACCGAAGACGGTGGCACCCTGCTCGCGCGCATCGGCGCGGCGCAAGGTGTCGGTCAGACCATGCCCATGGAAGATATTGTCGCCCAGCACCAGGCAGCTCGGCTTGCCGTCGATGAACTCGCGACCGATCAGATAGGCCTGCGCCAGGCCGTCAGGGCTGGGCTGCACGGCATACTGGAGATTGACGCCCCACTGGGAACCGTCGCCCAGCAGCGACTGGAACAGCGCCTGCTCGTGTGGGGTGTTGATGATCAGGATGTCGCGGATGCCCGCGAGCATCAGCACGCTCAGCGGGTAGTAGATCATCGGCTTGTCGTACACCGGCAACAGCTGCTTGCTGACGCCCTTAGTGATCGGGTACAGGCGCGTGCCGGAGCCGCCCGCCAGAATGATGCCTTTACGTTGTGTCATCAGGGTGTCCTGTTGAGGCCCGCACACGCAGACATGCGCGGGCGCTTGCTAGGGGGTCGCGTCAGGCCGCGGCGCCGATCCGTTCCAGCCGGTAGCTGCCATCCAGCACGCCCTGGACCCAGGCCTGGTTGGTCAGGTACCACGCCACCGTCTGCGCGATGCCCTGCTCGAAGGTATACGCCGGCTCCCAGCCCAGCTCGTTCTTCAGCTTGGAGGCATCGATCGCGTAGCGACGATCGTGTCCGGGGCGATCGGTGACATGGGTGATCTGGCTTGCGCGTGGCTTGCCGTCCGCACGCGGGCGATGCTGATCCAGCAGCGCACAGATCGCCTGCACGACCTCGATGTTCTGGCGCTCGGAGTTGCCGCCCACGTTGTAGGTCTCGCCGACCTTGCCCTTGGCCAGCACGGTGCGGATCGCCTCGCAGTGGTCGCTGACGAACAACCAGTCGCGCACCTGCTTGCCATCGCCATACACCGGCAACGGCTCGCCGGCCAGCGCCTTGGCGATCACCAGCGGAATGAGCTTTTCCGGGAAATGGTAGGGGCCGTAGTTGTTCGAGCAGTTGGTGGTCAGCACCGGCAGCCCGTAGGTGTGGTGGAACGCGCGCACCAGGTGATCGGAGGCCGCCTTGGATGCCGAATACGGGGAATTGGGTGCATACGGCGTGGTTTCGGTGAACTTGCCGGTCTCGCCCAGCGTGCCATAGACCTCGTCGGTGGACACATGCAGGAACCGAAAGGCCTCGCGGCGCGCGTCCGGCAGCGCTTTCCAGTAATCGCGCACGGCCTCGAGCAAGGCCAGGGTGCCGACCACGTTGGTCTGGATGAACGCGCCGGGGCCTTCGATCGAGCGATCCACATGGCTTTCGGCAGCGAAGTTCAGCACCGCATCCGGTTGATGTTCCTGCAGCAGCCGGGTCACCAGCGCGCCGTCACCGATGTCGCCCTTGACGAAGACATGGTCGGCATTGCCCTCCAGCGACGCCAGCGTGTTCAGGTTCCCCGCATAGGTGAGCGCGTCGAGATTGATCACGCGGACCCCGCGCGCGACTGCCTCAAGAACAAAATTTCCGCCGATAAAGCCGGCCCCGCCGGTTACTAGCCAAGTCGCCACTGTCTACCCCTCCTGGTCGCGCGCGCGCGGCGCCGCATTTTCAAACCACACAGGATATACGGTCCGGGCAATACCGGGCCTAAGCATTGCCCGAACAACTGCGCGGAACTGTTGCGCCGCAACATCCATACGCCATCGCATGGTACTGCTTGCCCGGTTAGAATGGCCCCACTCCCGAGCCTGCCGCCGCGGCCGGGCCTTCCCGCAACAGCTGAAGGATCTCGTACACGATGAAAATCCTCGTCGCCTACAAGCGCGTGGTGGACTACAACGTCCGCATTCAGGTCAAGCCCGATGGCTCCGGTGTGGTCACCGACGGCGTCAAGCTCTCGCCGAACCCGTTCGACGAAATCGCCCTGGAAGAGGCGCTGCGCCTGCGCGACGCCGGCATCGCCACCGAGGTGGTGGTCGCCACCCTGGCGCCGGCCGATGCGGCCGCGCATCTGCGCAACGGGCTTGCCATGGGCGCCAACCGCGCCATCCACGTGGTCACCGACGCGGCGATCCAGCCGCTGACCGCCGCGCGCACCCTGCTCAAGCTGGTCGAAAAGGAACAGCCGGACCTGGTCATCCTGGGCAAGCAGGCGATCGACGACGACGCCAACCAGACCGGTCAGATGCTCGCCACGTTGTGGGGGCGCCCACAGGCGACCTTCGCCGGCAAGCTGGTGGTCGCCGATGGCAAGGCCACGGTGACCCGCGAGGTGGACGCAGGCCTGGAAACGCTGGAAGTGGACCTGCCGGCGGTGATCACCACCGATCTGCGCCTGAACGAGCCGCGCTTCATCAAGCTGCCGGACATCATGAAAGCCAAGAGCAAGCCGCTGGAAACGCTGGCATTTGCCGATCTTGGCATCGCTGCGCACGACAGCCTCAGCACCACCCACTATGCGCCGCCGTCCAAGCGTAGCCGCGGGGTGATGGTCAAGGATGCCGCCGAACTGGTGGCCGCACTCAAGCAGAAGGGGTTGCTGTAATGGCCAAGGTTCTCATCGTTGCCGAACATCTCAACGGCCAGCTCAACGCGGCCACCGCCAAGACCCTGAGCGCCGCGCTGGCCGTGTCGGCCGAGGCCATCGACGTCGTCGTGCTGGCGGCCGACCCAGCCGCGGTTGCGACCCAGGCCGCGCAGCTGGCGGGTGTTGCCCGCGTACTGACGGTGGCAAACGCCGCCAACGAACATGCCATCGCGCAGGTCCTGGGGCCGCAGATTGCCCAGCTCGCCGGCCAGGGCTACACCCATGTGTTCGGCCCCTCGACCACCTTCGGCAAGGACCTGATGCCGGTGGTGGCCGCGCTGCTGGGCGTCAACCAGGTCTCGGACCTGATGACGGTCGAAGATGCCTACACCTTCAAGCGCCCGATCTACGCCGGCAATGCGATCATCACGGTGAAGGCACCGGCCGACCAGGTCGTGGTCGCAACCGTGCGCAGCGCCTCCTGGCCGGAGGCGGCAGCCGGTGGCAGCGCAACGATCGAGTCCGTCGCTGTGGATGCCGCGCTGCCGACCCACACCCGCTTCTTGGGGCTGGCCGCAGGCAGCTCCGACCGCCCCGACCTGCAGAGCGCCAAGCGCGTGGTCTCCGGCGGCCGCGGCGTCGGCTCGGCCGAGAACTTCCAGCACATCTACAGCCTGGCCGACAAGCTCGGCGCCGCCGTGGGCGCCTCGCGTGCCGCCGTGGACGCCGGCTACGTGCCCAACGAACTGCAGGTCGGCCAGACCGGCAAGATCATCGCCCCCGAGCTGTACGTGGCGATCGGCATCAGCGGGGCGATCCAGCATCTGACCGGCATCAAGGACGCCGGCACGATCGTGGCGATCAACAAGGACCCGGAGTCGCCGATCTTCGAGATTGCCGATATCGGGTTGGTGGGGGATTTGTTCACGCTGTTGCCGGAGCTGGAACAGGCCTTGGGCTAACGGCTACTCTCAAGATTACGATGGCCGCCACGGCTGACGGTATACTGCGCCGTCAGCGTGGCGGCGCCACTCTTCGCCGCTTGCATGCCTGATGGGGACACGCCGCGGCCGAAGCAAGTGTTGGCCCGGGACGATCGTATGGCGTCGGCGGCCTTGTAGTTGTCCAGCGCTGCATAAGGACAACGTCGATAAATGGGAATTGGTAATTAAGTGATCATCGGTAATGGCCTGCTGGCCAGATCCTTCGCAGCAGATAGGCTCGCTGAGCTCAACGCCACGGTATTCGCCTCCGGGGTGTCCAATTCATCCGAGACCGATCCGGCGGCATTTGAAAGGGAAGCCCGTCTGCTGGTCAAGGCTCTGGACGAGGCGCGGGGCCGGTTCGTGTACTTCAGCACGTGCAGCGTGACAGACCCCGACCGCGCGGAAACCCATTACGTCCGCCACAAGCTGAGAATGGAACGGCTGATTGCGGAACGCGACGAGTATCTGATCCTGCGCCTGCCTCAAGTCGTGGGACGCACTGACAATCCACACACCCTGTCCAATTACCTTGCCAGTGGTATTCGCAATGCGGAGCCGCTACGCATCTGGGTCAAGGCAGTGCGCTGCCTGATCGACGTAGAAGATGTTGCCCGAGTGACCCTTCATCTGGTGGAGCGCCGCCTCGAAACCAATGCCGTGCTGGATCTGGCTCCGCCAGAAAATGTCACCCTGCTCGAGCTGGTCTCGATGCTGGAGGCCACGCTGGGCAAGAAGGCAAGCATCGACTTTGTGGACCGTGGCGGCGGTGCCATGCCTGATCCGGCGCCATTTGTTCGTTATGCAACCGCCATCGGCATTGATTCCTCTCCCGGATACATCGCCAGGCTGATTCGCAAATACTACGGAACGAGCGATGCAACCTGATATTTCCGTCGTCATCCCGGTCTATGGCAGCGCGACCATCCTGCCCACGCTTGTCGAGAAACTCGAGGAGTCGCTGACTGCGCTCACCGACAAGTTCGAAGTCGTACTGGTGTACGACTGCAGCCCGGATAACTCCTGGCAGGTCATAACAGGGCTGTGCACCTCCCGGCCCTGGTTGAAGGGAGTCCGCCTGCGCAAGAACGCGGGGCAGCACAATGCATTGATGGCTGGATTCGGTGTGGCACGCGGCCGCTACATCGTCACCATGGATGACGATCTGCAGCACTCGCCGTCCGACATCGGGCGCGTCGTGGCGGAGCTGCGAAGTGGAGCCGATGTTTGCTACGTGCAGTTCAAAAGCCGGCGGCACGCTCTCTGGAAGCGCCTCGGCAGCCAGTTCAATGACCGCATGGCGTCGTGGCTGCTCGCCAAACCTCGCGGGCTGTATCTTTCGCCATTCCGCGGCTTGATCAGCGAAGTTCGTGACGAGATATTGCGCTACGGCGGCCCGTTCGTCTATGTCGATGGCCTTATCGTTCAGAGCACCAGCAATATCACCACCATTGAAGCGGAGCACCACGCCCGAAGCGACGGCAAGTCTGGATACAGCCTGCGCAAGTCGATCTCACTGTGGATGCAGATGGCGACAAGCTTCTCGATCACACCATTACGGGTAGCGTCGCTGACAGGAATCGTCTCATCCGGCCTCGGCTTTCTGTGCGCCATCGTGCTGATCCTGCAGAAGCTGCTTTGGCCGCACACCGTCATCGGCTGGACGTCATTGATCGTTGCGGTATTGATCATGGGCGGCATCCAGCTACTCGCGCTGGGCGTGGTGGGCGAGTACGTAGGGCGCGTGCTGCTCAACGTCAGCAATCGTCCCCAATACATAAAGGGCCAACAGCTCAACGTAGGCCAAGAGCAAGAGACCGTGAAGTGATATCACAGCGCCATCGCGCCCTGGCCGCACGCTTTCTGCGCTTTTGCATCGTTGGTGGCGCCAGTACCGTCGCCTTCAGTGTGCTTACCTGGGTGGCTGTATCAAAGCTTGGCATGCAGCCAACCATGGCCACGGCGCTCTGCTACCTGGTGTTGGTGCCAATCAATTTCGTCGCGCACCGCAGCTTCACGTTCGTGTCCTCTGGTCATCTGAGTTCGGAAGGCTTGCGCTTCATTTTGCTGCACAGCTTCAACCTCGCCTTGTCCATCATCGGGATGGGCGTGGCTGTGAACAGTCTGCACTTGCATTACGCGTGGGGCATTGCGTTCTCGGCCGTCGTCGTGCCTGTCGTGGTGTTTCTCGTGATGAATTTCTGGGTGTTCAACCGGGACCGACGTCGCGATCACGTCTAAATCCAACCTACGCCGCAACTGCAACCAAACAAGCCATCGAATGTCCAATCCCCTAATCCGCAACGACGCTTCCCAGCGCACCATGTTGTTCATCGCTTGCTCCACAGCGATCGTCATGCTGCTTTGGCTTCCCTTCGGCTTCAACATGATGGGACATATCGAGGAATGGGATCTTCTGAACCTGTTCACTCGCCACGGCGTGTTCTACGTGGTTGGTGAGGGTGGGCCGCTTCCCAGCCACCGCATGCGGCCCCTCATGCTGTTGCCGAATGCGATCGCGTACCAACTATCGCCAAACTCCTTTTTCGCCATGCATCTGTTGCAGATGCTGGCCTTGGTGTTGAAGGGTGTTTGCGGCGGAATCCTGGGGTGGTGGCTGCTGCGCTCGCGGCTCTATGCCGTGTTGTTGGCGCTGCTGGTGGTCATTTATCCCGCAGATACAATGCAGCTGTCGTTCCGCTCCTTCCATATCAACTGGTCTGTCTTGCTGGCATTTGCCGGCGTGACAGGGATAGTGCATGCATATGGAAGTCAATTGATGGGCAAGGGCAGGGCGATCTTGGTATCGCTTGTGTCTACCGCAATGTTGGTTGTTGCCACGCTGATCTATGAAGTGGCATTGGCATACGCCATCTTGCCTCTGCTGTTGCTCTGGTGCCGATTCGGATTGGTGGAGACGGTCAGACTTCCCCTCCGTCGTTGGTATGTTTCACTGGTCTGGTGCATAGGCATATTGGCTTGTTTAGCCTACATCTACTACGTTGCCAAGACTGGCTCGACCTACCAAGGGCATCTGTTAGAGAGCCAGGCCGGTGGCATTGCCCTGCTTAAAGAGCGCGCCCTGGTGATGTTTTACACGGGCATCGGCCGAAGCGTAGTGGGCGGTTGGATCGACGCCGGAAGGATTCTCTTCGTCGAGTACCGCAGCTTCTGGTACCTGTCGGCCATTGCGTTGATGGCGTTGGCTCTGCTCCGCTACATACGCGAACCCTTTTCCGCACCAACCCCGGAAAAGCAAATCGGCGTGCGTTGGTCGCTACGGGTGCTCGTTACCGGCGTGGCATTTGCCGCCGTCGGCTATCTTCCCTTTCTTGCATCACCCGCGCATACCAGCATCAGTCAACGCACCTTCCTCTTCGCGACTCCAGGCGGAGCATTGGCCACGGTGGCTCTGGTCATGCTGTTTTCTGGAGCCCGTCGAACCCTGGCAATGTTGTTCGGCACCGTATTGATCGTACTGGGCATGGCGGCACAAATGTTCCAGTTCCATCACTACTCACAGATTTCTGATACAGAACGCAAAGTCCTCCAGGACGTGGCTGTAAGCCTGCCGGATATCGCCAACGACCGCGATCTTCTCATTCTCGACGGCTCCCACCTTATCAACAGCGTGTGGATGCTCCGGGAAAACATGATGAACGCGCTAACCTATTTGTACGGCAAGCCGATCGACGTGGTACAGATCTGCAATCAACCTGAGAACGACTGGCAACACGCAGATGAAAGAGGCCGCACCGGCCGATGCGCAGAATACCCTGACCACTGGGAGTTCAGTTCAGGCCCAGCCATTGATGGACCAGACTATAAGTCGCCGCCGCAAAGCGTTCTGTATCGCGCAGACAAGAGCAGGACGCAGATCGTGCGCATTCCCGAAGAGGGCGTTGTACCGCTAAGTGGTGCGCGTAAAGACGAGCTTTCGTTGCGCAACGACGCCGTTTCGCGGCGCTATCGCGCCATGCTCGCGCCGTCTCCCTGGCCTCTGGCTTTCGATCAGTTCCGCCACAGGGAACGGGAGGCAGGCTTTAGGTGGGATTTCGGCCGCTGGTGGAATTTGGACGTGCCTGCGCCGGGACGCGGATGGCAGGATGCCCAGTGGCAACATGAAGGACGTATGGAACATGCTTCATTCTCGTGGACCGTCGTTGAGAATCCATGGCTTCAATTCAAGCTAAAACCAACTGGCCGGGTTTATCGAGTACGGGGAAAGGTCATGTCCATCGCCCCCGGCATACACCCTGAGAAGCTCGCGATTTCAGTGAACGGCCATGTGGTCCCGGTCCGCTGGATCACTTCCAATGAGTTTTATGGAGAATTGCCCTCGTCCTTCCTGAAGGATGGCAACAACAGGGCCACCTTCCTGCTTCCGGTCGACAATCACTCTTCTGGATTCGGCATGGCGTTCGATTGGATCAAATTCGCTCCGATCGAGTCGACTGACTGACCGAACGAAATATGCGTCGCCTCAGCACAACTGGCATACGGAATTCAAAATGATTGCCATCAATCGCGACATTAAGGCTGCACTTCTAGCTTCCGTCTTATGCCTGTTACTTCCAGGCTGTACGGCAAGAGAGACCGAGTCCTCCCTGGATGCTGCTTCAACCAGGTCCGCGGTTATTTCGGCAGGTGATAGGATAGGTCCTGCTGACCTGAGGCCATTTCTGACAAATGGCTGGTCAACAGATGAACCCTTCGGAGTGTGGTCCGTCGGCGAGGATGCAGGCCTTTTGATGCGGATGGAAACGTCGGCAGACGCAGGCGCTCGACTGGTCATGCAGGCTGGTGGCCTTTGGGCTCCACGACGCCAATCCATGGATGTTGGTATTCGTGTGAATGGTGGCAACTGGCAGCACCAAACCCTCACAGCATCGGCCCCAGAGCCGCAACTGATCACTATTGCCCTGCCAAAATTGGCGGCTGGCGATGAAGTCAGGGTCGAACTGCACTTCGATCGTCCAGCCTCACCAGTCGAGCTTGGAATATCTTCGGACGCGCGCGCTCTGGGCATTTCACTCAGGTCTATGCAGCTGTTGGGCCGCACGCCCTAGCAGTCACTGGCCGCGGGCGGGCAAGCCAGCAAATGCAATCAGGCCTTACGTTACCTGACCCGTATCAGGTGCGCGCCTCTGCACGTGGTTGACAGCACGCGCCGCGGAATCATGTATCTCAGATCGACCATTGATCGCATGTCTACCAAGCAACCTACGTCACGTCATACCCAACGTGACGTAGGCTGTCCGGCTACATCAGTCACCGCACCTCAGACTTCTGCGCGCACATACGCGTAGATGGATCACGAAGCCAGCCAGCTGCCAGCATTTCGTGAGGCCGAGCTTCACTCAGCCTTCTTCGAGCATCCATTCCAGGGTTTTCCGCAACGGCGGAGACGTCCAGCTCCCGGTGAGCTCCTGCAGCAATCGATTATCGCCGCATAGCATCTTGACTTCATTGCTACGCACAAACTTCGGGTTCACAGAGACTTCCAACGAGTGGCCAGTGATCTGTGTGCACAGGTCGATCACTTCCCGAAGGGAATAAGCCGTTCCGGAGCACACATTGACTGTACGACCGATGGCATCGGCTGATTGCAACAGCTTGCCATAGGCCGATGCCACTGCCCTGACGTCACCGAAGTCACGCGATACATCCAGATTTCCTAACTCGATCCGTGGCTCTCGCCGGACAAAGTGCGAGACAATCTTGGGAATGAGGAAGTTTTCCGACTGCCCCCTACCCGTGTAGTTGAATGGTCTGACTACGGTGACAGGCAGCCGACCCTGCCAAAGCCGAACCACGTACTCCATGCTCAGCTTGCTGATGGCGTAATCGTTTGTTGGTGCCGGAGCAACCGACTCATCCAAACGCCCTTCCGAGGAGTTGCCATAAACATTGGCACTGCTGGCGATGAGGAGCCGCTCGAGAGAAATTTCAGCCTCTTCCACTGCCTGCAGCAAATGACGCGTGCCGATCAAATTTACGTTGTAGAAATCATCTGCACTCCCGTGACCGACAAACGCAAGCGCAGCCAAGTGAATGATAATGTCCGGACGGGTAGTCTTCAGCACCTCACGCAAGGCATCCTGATCGAGCAGGTTGACTTGATAATGACGGTCGACAGAGGCCAGGCCGCTAGCCCAGTCCGGTGCGGAGTGATCGGAGCCGCCAAGCCCCAGCACTTCGCAGCCTAGATTTTTCAGTTCATCAGCCACATAGCGGCCGGTGAAACCGGACGCGCCAGTGACTAGAACCCGCTTACCGTTCAGATCAGAACGAGAAGCCATGCGCGTTCCTCTTGAGATCGGCCTCGACCATCATCTGGCAGAGCTGCTCCAGCGTGGTTTCAGGCTTCCAGCCGAGGACGCGCGTTGCCTTCTCGGGATCGCCGATCAACAGATCCACTTCTGCAGGACGGTGGAATTTCGCATTGATGCGCATCACCACCTTGCCGGTAGCGACATCCACTGCAGTTTCATCTGCATCCTTGCCGCGGAATTCGACGTCGATTCCGGCCCCCTTGAAGGCCATGCTGACAAAATCACGGACGGTTTCAGTGCGATTTGTCGCCAGAACAAAGGTATCCGGCTCATCGGCCTGAAGCATGCGCCACATCCCTTCCACGTACTCGCGCGCAAAACCCCAATCGCGCTTGGCATCCAGATTGCCCAGCTCCAGGCATTCCAAGCGTCCAAGTTTGATCTTGGCCACCGAGTCAGTGATCTTGCGCGTCACAAATTCGCGGCCGCGCAGCGGGCTTTCATGATTGAACAGAATTCCGCTGGAGCCGAAGATGCCATAGCTCTCACGGTAATTGACCGTCATCCAATGCGCGTACAGCTTGGCAACGCCATAAGGGCTGCGAGGATAAAACGGCGTGCTTTCGATCTGCGGGACCGCCTGCACCTTGCCGAACATTTCTGATGTCGAGGCCTGGTAAAACCGGATGTCCTTGTTCACCTGCCGAATGGCTTCCAGCAGGTGGACCGGGCCGATGCCGGTGATGTGCGCGGTCGTCGTCGGCTGGTCGAACGATACGCCCACGAAACTTTGAGCCGCCAGATTGTAAACCTCGGTGGCGCCCGTGCTCTCAAGCATGCGGATACTCGAACCAAGGTCGGTCAGGTCGTACTCGATCAGGTGCAAATTAGGGTGATTTGCAATTCCCACCTCTTCGATCCGCCAGAAATTGACCGAACTGGTACGGCGGTATGTGCCGAACACGCGGTAGCCCTTATCCAACAACAGCTGGGCCAGGTAGGCACCGTCTTGGCCGGAAATGCCGGTAATCAACGCAGTTTTCATCATCCCTCTCTTGGTTACTTATAAGTTACGGAATCGAGCCGGGATTGAACGCGGCTCGTTCCGATGATCATTGAGTCTCAGCGCGTGGCCAAAGGCTTTCCGCCCGCACCACAAACCGTTTCCTTGCCCTGGTCCTGGCACGAAGTCAGGGGGCCATAATCGAGCGAATCCACCTTGAAGTCGCTGTACCACGCCACCGATTCCTGGACAAGGCCGAATCGCAGCGTTTTCCCGATCACTGCCTGGCTGGGCACATCTGCGACCACTTCAGCGGAGCCACCCGCCGGAATGCCCTCGGCAGGAAGCGGAGCGCGCAGGAAGTCCCGGTTCGAGACATTGCCGGAATCATCCACCAGGGAGATGGCGAGATTGACCGGCAGTGTGCCCTTTGAGTTGATGGCGACCTTGCCCGAATTGGTGACAGACACTGCAACCCGTACCAGCTCGCCGTTGTTGACCAGTACCGGCTCCGAGGCAATGGCGTAGCGTGCGCCAACCTGCTCTTGCGTCAACGGAGTCGACATGCCGCCTGCTTCGGTGGTCTGGGCAGCCTGCTGGGGTTCGGCCTTCGCTGGCTGTTCTGCCTCCGGGGCCTTCGAGCAGCCGGTGAACGCAATCACCGTCGCCAGGACGGCAACGGAGCCGAAGGAAACAGGAGATTTCATACGATTTTTCATGGATAAGGACCTGTGGTGGATGAGCACGCCGCCCATTATTGAGCGGCTTCTACTCGAATGAGAAGTCGGGCCGGTGAAAAGCCACGGCTTTTGAACCAGCAGACCGACTCCTGGACTAGATCAATCTCCAGGTAGTAGTCACCTGCGACTGCCGGAGCGCGGACTGTGAGATCGTGAACTGCAGAAGACATCGGCGCGACCGCATCGTGAATAAAATGGCGAGGTTGTTCGGCTACCGCCGTCGGTGTTTCGGCATGAATCCAGAAGTGTCCGAGATAAATGCCGAACGGCCGCAATGCGTGACCGAGCGGACTGAACCAGGAGTACTCGCTGTTGTTGGTCAATTCGACACGCAACGAGATTATGCTGGACGGCTCGGCAACCAGCACCTCCTGCTCAGCAACGGCAGCCTGCCCCTGAAAGGCCTCTTCCGGCAACGGCTCACTGTAGGGATAGGGTCCCACTGTTGCCCCAACCACACGCGCATACGAATCCAGCTCCTGATCCTTCAATGCTGCCAGGGCCGGATTAACCCAGCGATCCCCGCGCAGGCTGCTCAGCACGTCGATTCGATGCAGCTCCTCGGCAAGCGGAGAATCGATGTCGACCTTCAGGCTTGCGACCGCATCAGCCACACAGTCCTTGAAATCGGAAACAACCCGATGGCGTCTCAGCAGCCGCGCATATCCTTCCGCGGCTGCATAAGGATCAAGCGCCAGCCGTCTTGATGCATCGGAACACTCTTCGGCCCAAGCGGCATAGGTTGCAGGGTCGCGCGTCAATTGACGCAGCAACGCTGCCAGAGCGTCCGGGCATTCTGCATCCGGCGCGACTTTTTTTACCGAAGCGGGCAGCTCTGCATACCAACCGTGATCCGATACGATGACGGGGAGACCCGCCTGCATCGCTTTGCATACGACAGCCGACGCCTCGCCCATCGTTGGCTGGCGCAGGGCAATCATCAGATCCGCACGCTCAAATACCTTACTGAACTGATCGTCGTCCAGATGGCCATGATTGATCAGCTGCACGTTACGCAGGTCTGCAATACTCTCCAGCTGATCGAGTACGGCTGCTTCTACCTGACCGGCGATTTCCAACGTAATCGGCCCATTCAGTTCGGAGTCGATCGCCGACAGCGCCTGCACAATCCAATCGAAGCGACGATTCGTATGCCCACCGCCCAGCAACGCGATGGTGCGCAGATTGTCACGAATGCGATGCTGAGCGACCGTCGGGTACAACTGCGGCACCACCGTCACGGGGAGCCAGGGAAAGTCCTTGCCGATCTGATCGGCTGCATAGCGTGAGTGCACCACTACCTCAGTGGCCAGTTTGGTGGCCACGTGATGCAACGGAAAACGCACCACGTCTTCCCGATTCCAGACAGGCGATCCGCTACGAAGCGCCAGTTTGGCGCTCCTTACATCGGTGCTGGAATACCACTTTTCCAGCAGATTGAAATAGTCGCCGTTGAGAAGGCGGCCTTCTTCATTCAGAACGCCAGCAGCCATATGATGCAATACAAGGTCATGCAGATGCACGATTCCCGGCGCTGCTGCCATCAACGGAAGCATCCATCCATGGAACGCTGGATGGTTACCCATCTGGTAAACGATCGCATCCGCTCCAAGCAGCCTGTGGACGGTGTTGTTCATCCCGAGGCGAACAAGATCGGCATGTGCAATCGCATCGACCTGCAGCCCCTGATCTCGCAGTAGGTTCGACAGACCCGCCGTGTACTCTGCAATGCCTGAGCGCTCCGGAGGATGCGGCCCGACCATCGCGATGCGAAACGGCGTACTCAAAGCCGGCTCTCCACCAGATTGCTTATCACGCGATCCCAGGTAATGGAGGTACTCATGTGCTGACCAGCCTCAGCCAATGCACGAAGTTGCGCCGGTCCTTTCGCATAACAATCGAGCAGGCTCTCAGCGATCGCCTCTGGTGTAGGACTTGTGACCCAACCGCTGCCGGTGGACTCGACGATCCTGCCCACCTCACCGCTATCGTCAACCGTAATGACCGGCTTGTAGGCGGCGAAGCTTTCCAGCGTCGCAAAACCATAGTCCTCATCCACCGGCGAGTAGAAGACCGCACGGCAGTTGGCAATCAGCTCGAGCAGCTTCTCGTCTTCCACGAAACCTGCAAGCTCGACGCGATCCGTCAGGCCCAGCTCGCGGATCAGCGGTGCCAGGGAGTGGGCATACTCGCTGGCACCGGTTCCGGCGATGACCACCTTGGCATGGGGGACATGCTTCGCGGCCCGGATCAGCAGGTCGGGACGCTTCATCACCTCAAGACGACCGATACACAGCACGTAGTCGCCATAGTCTCCCGAGGTGATGAATGGCGCCAGCTTCGACGGCGGATAGAGAACCTCAGAGCCCAGACCGCTGTACTGCTGCAGACGTTCGGTAACCGTCTGAGAAATGGTATATCGAGGCTCGATCTCCGCCAGCAACTCCCGGTCGGACGCCCGCAGGGCATCACGCACCGCCGAATCCTTCGCGGTCAGGTGGGGCTGATCGAAGCGCGTACGTTCCAGGTCATAAAGCACTCGATGCTGATGCACGAGCCAAAGCGCCTTATTGGCATGCGAGGCGGCATAGGTCGGATACTTGGTGCAAATGCACAGGTCGATTTTCTGACCATTGCTTTCGTTCAAATTCAACAACCTCCATGCGAGCATGGAAGACAGAATTTCTGTTTCTGGATACCACTTATAGGGCAACTGCACCAGCTCTGCGACGACCTGGCGCTGCTTGCCCCACAGATTGATTTGCTTGACAAGCTCTTCGTTGAGCAGCTCCGCGCCGCCTCTGACAAACGGCACTTGCGCGCCAAGCACAATAACTCTCTTCACCTGCATTCCCCTTCATGATGTCCTTGCCGGTACATGGCAATCCCTGTCCTTATTTCTTCGATTTCCTGATCCGGCTACCCAACTGATCCAGCGCTGCCAGCTGCTTGTCGATGGCCACATCGGCGGGCGTTGCCACCTCATCCTCCGCAAGCACAGGCTCTGTGCGCTCCAGCCGCTGCGGCGCATGAACCACGAGAGGTCCGCCACGCTTGGTCACCTTCATGGTGACCCATCTCAAAGGTGCTGTCACACGCCATGAGCGGCTCGTATGAAGCTCTCCGATCTGGCCCTCCAGCATATCCACTGCCAACTCAAGTTCACGAATGCGGCTACGTGCGTCCTCGAGGGCCTGCAAGCGATGGGACAGATCCAGCTGCAGCTCCTTCACCCTGCGTGCGTCCGCGGCGCCGGCAGTCTCCGACCTATTGACGCGCTGAACCAGAGAAACAACTTTCGCCTGCAGTTCGTCGATGGTTGACTGCTGCTGCGTGTTGACGCGTTCCATCTCCGACATGCTGACCTGCATGCCATCGCGCTCTTCGACCAGTCGACTGAGGTCAGCGGCAAGCAGTTCCGACAGTTCACGAACGCGTTGACGCTCTTCCAGCTCGGACTCGAGCACCGAAATCTGCGAGACGAGCCTTGCATTCTCGGCCTCCCGATCCGCCAGGCCCCTGTTGAGCTGTTTCTCCCTGTCCTCGGCTTCGGCAGTGCGCCTTTCCAGATCTTTTGCCCACTCCTGCAGTTCGCTACTCACCTTTTCCAGATCGCGGTAGCGGTTATCGGCCGTCTCTGCTTCCAGCTGAAGGGTTGCAAGCTTGTCCTGGGCCTGCTGAGCACCTACCTGCAGGCGCTCAATCAAGGATGCGCGTGCCGCAAGCTCAACACGGTCATGCTCGCTCTGCGTATAGAGGGCGCCAAGGCGCGTGTTGTAGCTCAGCAACGCCTGTTGCATGTGGCTGTAAAGCGATGTCCACTCGGGCGCATGCAATGCGACCGGTTCAGAGCGCGCCAGGCACTCTTGCAGCTCTGCAAACGTCCAGCGTGCCTGGTCTCCCCCAAATGCCTGGATGAAGGCATTGCGATAACGAGGAGGAAGCGTCATGAAGTCCAAAGCCGGTTCCCGACCGGGACTGGCCGGAACAATGCGACGTTGCAGGATCTCCTTGACCGTAATCAGGAAGGACAGCAACAAGTCGCCCAGCCAGGAGCAATCGGTGGCTTCGGCAGAAATGGCGCCGTAGTCGATCAGAATGGCCTTGCCTTCCTGCGACATCAGAACATTCCAGCAACGCACGTCATTGTGATAAAGACCCGCGCGCTCGAGCATTACCAATTGCTCAAGCAATTCGGAGACTACTTTATCCGGATCGTAGGGCGAGCCGTCGTCGATCAACTCCGAAAGCAGGCGTCCGCCGGACATCTCCCTGACGAGGAACAAATCCGATGCATCGTCCAAGGCCGCAATCAGCCGTGGTACGGGATACGATGCAGGAGGATTTCTGAGAAACTCGACCTCGTTATTGAATTCCTGCCAATTGATTTCGGCGCGCCCACCGATGCCCATCGTCATCTTCTTGACGAACACCTTGTCGCCGAAATAATAGCGCCTGCTGTACTGATGCGTTCCGCGCCCATAGGCGTGCGCCTCGCCCGACCAGGAACTGAACCTGCCGACAGCCTCGCCCACGTACCAGAACTTGCTGCTGGCAAAGTACAGCGGCCTGGAAATCGAAGACAGATGGGTTGCCTGCCTCGACAACAATCTGGTGAAGGCATAATCGGTCAACAACTCCGCAGGGTCGTGCGGCAGAGAAGGCCCCCAGTACAGCGGCTCCTCACGCAATGCCAGCTCGAAGATCCCGGCGTCGGTGACCTCGGAGAGCTTGCGGCATAACCCCGCCACCCGCGCAATTCCCTGGGAATGCACCAGATGATGAAAGACACTCAGCCCCAGGACAAGGTCGTACTGGTCTGGATCAAGCCGCGCGATAACGTCTTCCACGGTGCCGTGCTCGAATGACGCAGCGAACATCGGGTGCTCCTGGGCCAACGCCTGGCACACATCGACATTGAGATCCAGAAAATCCACACCGTGGACTTGATGCCCTTCGGCCGCCAGGCTCAATGAAAAAAATCCCTGGGCGCAGCCGAGATCCAGCACCCGCAGTGGGCGACCAAGCTCTCCCTGGAGCCTTTGCGCACATTCGCGAATCAGCACAAACCTGTCTTCGCAGCCGCGCGAACTTCCCTCCGAAAGCTCGGGGTGTCCGAAAATCGGCTGATATTTCTCAGGCAGAGCGGCCACGCGCGCGCCAATATGCATTGTTTCAGTCATGACTGATGTTCTCTGATGTGATGGTAGATCCTGACGCCGTCATGACAACGCTTCTACGATTTCGAAATCGGCCTTGAGGTCCATCATCCCCCAGAATTGCATCCCTCTTGCGACGTTCAGCACGATGGCGTCGTAACGACGATCCAGCGGCGTCAATTCCACAAGCGGGTCACCACTGGAAATGCCGAGCGAGACCAGATAGTTCGCTTCATTGAGGTCGAGAGGCATGCTGAACTTGCAGACGATGACCTGTCCCGCTTTTACCGAAATCCCGGACCGCCCCTCACTGGAAAGGAAGGAGTTGGTGCCGTAGAGGAATAGACCCTCGAGGGTTTTAATCAAAAACCCGGGCACTACACTGTCAAAATCCTGATCGAAGGCGATCTTGACGTAAAATACCGTCCTGGTACCGCTCTCTACGCGAGCAGGAAACTCTTCCCCGCCGCTGACAACGACATAATCGAGTATTCGCGCACCGCCCTGCCCCCAGCGATGTTCACCGGCATTGTAGTAAGGGCGCGTATGAAAGATATCCTCATCGCCAGCGTGCATCTGGCCTGGCGCATCATCGGCCTGTGCCTGAAGCGATGCAGGCTTCTTGCCGAACAACTCGTCCAGATAAAGGTTGGAGACCTCACGCGAGGGCCCATCGGCATGCACGCTACCGTCCTTGATCAAAATGGCACGATCGCAGTGTTTGACAACATCTCCGACCGCGTGACTGACGAGGATGAGCGTCATGCCCTCGTCCTTGTAAGACTGGATGCGCTTGAAGCACTTCGCCTGAAAATACGCATCGCCCACCGACAATGCTTCGTCGACGATGAGTACATCGGGCCGAAATGCGGTGGCCACCGCAAACGCGACGCGCACCTGCATACCGCTTGAGTAGGTGCGTACCGGCTCATCGAAGTACTCTCCGATCTCGGCAAACTCCTGTATCTCGGGCAACACCTTGTCGATTTGTTCCAATGTGTAACCCATCAGCCCGGCAGAATGTCTGGCATTCTCCCTGCCACTCAGGTCCGGATTGAAACCCATGCCGAGCTCGAGAATCGCGGCGATACGGCCATGCCGGATGATGCGTCCTTCGGTAGGTTGCGAGGTACCGGTGATCAGCTTGAGCAATGTGCTCTTTCCGGCGCCATTGCGCCCCATGATCCCGATCGACTCACCCGGAGCGACCGAAAACCCGACATTCCGCAGAACCCAGTGCTCTTCTCGCGGCTTGACCTTCAACCCGAACCAGCTGGCGGCGCGTAGCCACTCGCTACCCCAGACACGATAGGACTTCCCCAGCCCCTCAACCATCAACACAGGGCTCATAGGGCATCCACCATTTCGGCACTCGCGCGGCGAAAAACGACCAACGACAGGACACACAGGACGAGGGTCGCCAGCATGAGCGGGACAAGCTCGATCCACGCCGGGGAACGCCCGTAAAGAAGTACTCCCTGATAAGCGCTGACAAGCGGGAACAGCGGATTGAGCTTGAAGAGTTCCTGGGTCTGCGCGGGAAGGATATCGATGGTGTAAACGATAGGCGTCACCCAGAACATTGCCTGCAGAACGACCGGCACGACCTGCCCGATGTCACGCACGAAGACATTGAAGACGCCGAGCAGCAATCCGATCGACATCGCGAAAGCCAATGTCAGCAGCATCAGCAGCGGCAGCCAGGCTGCCTGCGGCCCCAAAGTGTGCCCCAGAATCGCGAACACGATGATGATTGCCAGGAACAGCAGCAGGTTGTTCACCATGACGGTGCCGCCGGCAATGAGTGGGAGACATATCCGCGGGAAGGCCTGCTTCTTCATCAGATTGCCGTTATCCACGAACAATGAAACACACTTGCCAATGCATTCGGCAAACAGGGTCCAGCAAAGCGTTCCGGCCATCAGATACAGGGCGTAAGCAAACTTGTTATTGACGCCTGGCAGCTTCGCGGCCAGCACCTCGGAAAGAATCGTCGCAAAGATCAGCACCTGCATGAGCGGGTGAATGATCATCCACAATGCGCCGAGTTTGCTGCGCAGGAAGCGCAGACGCAGGTCATTCCTGATCGACGACAGGATGAAGTATCGGAAGGCCCATACGGACCGGATCATGTCCAACGTTGCTACCTCTGAAAGTGTTCACTACTTTGGTGAAGCGGGGTAACCAGATCGCTACATCACAGGGTCGACAAAACCAGTCACCGTCAGTGCGCTGACGCGACCACCTTCGCAGCCCTTGCCAGCAGGTGCTCCGCTACGCTTCGGGGAGCAAGCCTTGCGCAGATATCGGCCCTGGCTGCTTCGCCCAGCCGCCGCGCCTGTAACGGATCGTCCGCAAGCCGACGCATCGCAGCTGCGGCAGATGCGATGCGCGGCTCTGCCCAGCGCGCGCCATCCGACTCCGGATATCGGCCCGCAACCGGCACCAGGTCGTAATCTACGAGGCAGGAGTTGCTGTCCGTCATGAACTCCATGTTGCCCGACCAGCCCGTTGCAATGACCGGCTTACCGAGTGACATGCACTCGGCAAGCCCCAACCCGAAGCCTTCGGCCCGATGCAGCGATACATACACATCACAGCATCGCTGCAGCGCGCGCACATGCATCCTGTCGATCACCTCGTCCCGCAGCAGGATCCGCTTGTCAGCTGCGACCAGGCTCAGGAGTTCCGCCATCTGTTCGGGGTACATATGCCCATTGCTTGACTTCACGACCAGACGCACATCGTTGCGATCGACGGGAAACGCATGCCTGAATGCATTGACCACGGCCTGGGGATTTTTCCTGGCCACGAAGGAGTGGAAATCAAACGTGAAAAGAAAGACGAAGGCTTCCGGGTCCAGCCCGAAGTCCTGTCTCTGCAAACCGCTATCAGGCTGGTCAGAGAGCGGCAGCGGAAGTCGCATGATCGGTTTGTCGGTCACGCTGCGGAACGCATCCTCGATGAATCGTGAGGCCACCATGATCTCGTCCACCAGCGCAATGGCACTCAGCCAACTTGGCGGAATCACTTCAAGTTCCCAGAACCAGCACGCAATGACGTAATGCCCGTCCATGCGGGCCCGGCCGATCTTCTCGAACGCGGCTTGGAGGTAGTCGGGGTTGACGAAGACGACGGTGACCTGGTGCGGCATGCGCTGGTCGATGAGGCCATCCAGGCTCCGGTCGTCCCAGGAGTGCGCAAGTCCCATGTCCAGGTCATACAACGACACGGGAACGCGTGCGCTGATCAGCGCACGCGCATACATCCTTGCGCTCTCCGCCAGCCCGAATTCGCCACGGAGATAGCCGACAATGTTGATCCCCACCGATGGAATCCGGGTGACGGAGATATCAGCGTCCATCGGCAAGGAAGCGTCAGCGCCTTTCGCGCACAGCTCCCAGGCGGCGGTGCGCTGAAATCGCGTTTGAACCAAAGAGCGGGCGGACAGCGTGGAAGAAACGCGGTCGCGCCAACGCTGCGGGAAAACGCGATAGATACGCTGCAACCAGGACTGTTGGCGTACCCACGACTGCAGGCGAAGGCCGGCCAGCCCGCTCCGCCAATACGCGAACACGTCCTGTCGTTGCGGCGACGCAGTCATGAAGAACGAGACGCCTCAAGGGCACGTTCCAGATCCCCGCGCAAATCCCCCACATCCTCAACCCCCACGCTCAGCCGCACCAGCGCGTCGCTGATGCCGAGCTGGTCGCGGCGGGCCACCGGGATGGAAGCATGGGTCATGACGGCGGGATGGTTCACCAGGCTTTCCACACCGCCCAGGGATTCGGCCAGGGTGAACAGCTCGGTCTTCTCGCAGAAACGCTTGGCCGCGTCGAAGCCGCCCTTGAGGACGATCGAGACGATGCCGCCGAAGCCGGACATCTGGCGCTGGGCCAAGGCGTGCTGGGGGTGCGAGGCCAGGCCGGGGTAGATCACCTTTTCGATCGCGGGGTGGGTGTCAAGCCACTGCGCCAGCGCCAGCGCGTTGTCGCAATGCGCGCGCATGCGCAGCGGCAGGGTCTTGAGGCCGCGCAGGGCGAGGAAACTGTCGAAGGGCCCCTGCACGCCGCCGATGGAGTTCTGCAGGAAGGCCAGCTGCTCGGCCAGTTCGGCGTTGTCGCCGACCACCGCGATGCCGCCGACCATGTCCGAGTGGCCATTGAGGTACTTGGTGGCCGAGTGCACGACGATGTCGGCGCCCAGGCCGAGCGGGCGTTGCAGCATCGGCGAGGCGAAGGTGTTGTCGACCACGATCAGCAGGCCGTGCTTGCGTGCGATCGCGGCAATGGCGGCGATGTCGACCAGCTTGAGCATCGGGTTGGTCGGGGTCTCGATCCACACCATCTTGGTCTCGGGGCGGATCGCGGCTTCGAAGGCGGCCGCATCGGTCAGGTCGACGAAGCTGAAATCCAGGCCGGCGGTACGGCGACGCACGCGCTCGAACAGGCGGAAGGTGCCGCCGTACAGGTCGTCCATCGCCACCACGTGGCTGCCGGCATCCAGCAGCTCCATCACCGTGGAAGTCGCGGCCATGCCGGAGGCGAACGCGAACGCGCGCGTGCCGCCTTCCAGCGACGCGACGCAGCGCTCATAGGCAAAGCGCGTGGGGTTGTGGGTGCGCGAATATTCGAAGCCCTGATGCTCGCCCGGGCTAGACTGCGCATAGGTGGACGTCGCGTAGATCGGCGGCATCACCGCCCCGGTGCTGGGATCCGGCGACTGCCCTCCATGGATCGCCAGCGTCGCCAGCGACAGTGCGCGCTCGCCATCGTGGCTGGGTGGGGTGCGATTGGACATGGAGGTTCCCGGAAAAAGTGGCGGATTGTAGCAAGCAGGTCTGAATGGCCGGTGCCGCGCGTCTCATCCGGGCGCGCGGCGTTACCCGACCCTGCCTGCGATCACTGCACGCGGCGGCGCAGGTAGTTCAGCAGGTCGATACGGGTGATCAGGCCGAGGAACTGGTTGCCGTCCATGACGATGGCGACCTGGCCGCGGTCGAACACCGGCAGCAGCGCTTCGATCGGCGAGGCGACATCCAGGCGATCGAGCTTGCTGACCATGGCGGTGGAGATCGGGTCGCGGAAGCGCGCCTCGTCACCGTACACATGCAACAGCACGTCGCTCTCGTCGACGATGCCGACCAGCTCACCGTCATCGATGACCGGCAGCTGCGAGACGTCGTACAGCTTCATGCGCTGGTAGGCGGTGGTCAACAGGTCCTTCGGCCCGACCACCACGGTGTCGCGCTTGTTGTACGGGCGCAGGATCAGGTCGCGCAGGTCGCCGTGCTGCGGACGCTCCAGGAAGCCGTTGTCCAGCATCCAGTAGTCGTTGTACATCTTGGACAGGTACTTGTTGCCGGTATCGCAGACGAACACCAGCACGCGCTTGGGCGTGGTCTGCTCGCGGCAATACTTCAGCGCGGCGGCCAGCAGGGTGCCGGTGGACGAGCCGCCCAGGATGCCCTCCTTGGCCAGCAGCTCGCGCGCGGTGTGGAAGCTTTCCGCGTCGGTGATCGAATAGGCCTTCTTGACCCGCGAGAAGTCGGAGATATCCGGCAGGAAGTCCTCGCCGATGCCTTCGACCAGCCAGCTGCCGGATTTCTCGCTGACCGTGCCCTCTTCGATGTACTGGGTCAGGATGGAGCCGACCGGGTCGGCCAGTACCAGCTCGGTCTGCGGCGATGCGGTGGCGAACGCGCGCGACAGACCGGTCATGGTGCCGGAACTGCCGCAGCCGAACACGATCGCGTCCAGCTTGCCGTCCATCTGCGCCAGGATTTCCGGGCCGGTGCCGAATTCGTGCGCGGCCGGGTTGTCCGGGTTGCCGAACTGGTTGATGAAGTAGGCGCCCGGGGTCTCGGCGGCGATCTTGGCGGCTAGGTCCTGGTAGTACTCCGGGTGGCCCTTGGCCACGTCCGACCGGGTCAGCACCACCTGGGCGCCCATGGCCTTGAGGTTGAAGATCTTCTCGCGGCTCATCTTGTCCGGCACCACCAGAATCAGCGTGTAGCCCTTCTGCTGGGCGACCAGTGCCAGACCCAGGCCGGTGTTGCCGGCAGTGCCTTCGACCAGGGTCGCACCAGGGCTGAGGTCGCCGCGCTGTTCGGCCGCTTCGATCATCGACAGGCCGATGCGGTCCTTGATCGATCCGCCGGGGTTGGCCGCCTCCAGCTTGAGGAACAGCTCGCAGACGCCGGTGTCCAGGTGCTGTGCCTTGACGATCGGCGTGTTGCCGATCAGTTCGAGTACGGAGGAATGGATCGCCATCGGAATATCGTCACTGCGTCGCGCGGGGCTTGGCCGCCCATTATCCGACGAACCGCTGGGGAATGCTCATTCAGACTGGAACCGATCGCGCCGGCCGGTGAACGGGCGGGCCAACGCGCGCTGCCATGACCTGACTGTCCGGCCGCGGGGCGGGCGTTGGCGCCATCTTGCCCGCCGCGTGACCCACGGATTGCGCATAGAAAGACGCGGACGGTGGCAAGCCGACGAGGAGGCCGCCACCGCCCGCGACGGTGAACTTGTTCTAACGGTGGGGAAGGATCAGTGGGTGAGCTGGTCGTACATCCGGGTGAGCTTCTCTTTCGCCTGCAACTTCTCGCGCTTCATCTGGCCCAAGGTCACGTCGTCGATGGGGAGCACCCCGAGTTCGGCATCCATGCATTTCTTGTTCAAGAGCTTGTGGCGTTGGTACAGCTGCTTGAACTCGGGATCGGACTTGACCAATGCGTCAATTTCGGTCTGCGGTTGCCCTTCGAACATGGCGTTACCTCCTTCACTTGAAACACTTAAAACAAGAACGCCCCGGCCGCGGGCGGCACGGGGCGCTGCTTGGGGATGGAAGACTCACGGATCACAATGGCAGGCGCACTGGCGGAACCCACACGCTGCCCGCCGAATTGCGTTGATGCGTGCCCTTGCGTCACTGGCCCGGCCCTCCGTACGTCCAGGCAGCGGAGTGCTGCCCGGGAGTACGACCCTACGCCGGTCGCGGAGGGGGTTCAAGGCCGGAACGGCCGCTTTTGCCGTTCCCTGTGCCAATCAGTGACCGCGGTTCAACCAGGCGTCATGCCCGGGTTAAAAGACCTTAACTTCCAACCACTTGCATCACGGCGAGACAACGACCTCGGCAGCGCGCGTCTTGCTGGCGGCGGCCTTGGTGCCATTGACCTGCAGACGCGCACTGGCCACGCCGGCAGCCACCAACGCGTCGCGCAGCGCTTCGGCCCGCTTCTTGGCCGTGGCCGCATCGCTGTCGTAGCCGACGATGCTGACCCGGCCCTTCTTGCCGATGTTCAGGTATTCGGCCAGCGCCTTGGCCTGCCCTGCGGCATCGCCGGACAGCGCCGCCTTGCCACCAAACGCGCCACTGCCCAGCGAAAACACTTCGCCGCGGCTGTCGAACCTGGCGGATGGCAACTTGGCCCCGGCCACCAGCTCGGCTTCTTCGTGCGCCAGTTGCACGGCCTTTTGCTGGGCCGCATTGAGCTTGGCGGTCTGCTTGCCGGCCACGCTGGTCAGCGCCAGCTCGGCGTCCTGGCGGGCCAGGGTCTCCTGCTCGGCCGCCTGCCGCATGCGCTCGGCCTCCTCGGCCTGGATCTGCGCCTGCACGCGCAGACGCTCGGCCTCCTGCCGCGCACGCGAGGCGTCACGGCGGCTGGCTTCGATCAGCAGGTCGTTGCGGGTGCCCTCCAGCCGATCCAGTTCGCGCCGCGCCAGCGCAGTGCGGGCGGTGAGTTCGGCGATTTCGACCCGGCGGTCGGCCAGGAACACCAGTTCGTCGCGGTCGCGGCGCTTGGCCTCGGCCAGCGCCGCCACGCTTTGCTGCGCCTGCAGCCGCTCGTAGCGGGCCAGGTCGTTGGTCTGCGGGTCGTTCTGCAGCGCGGCCAGGCGCCGGTTGAGCGCATCGGCCTGCGGGTCGTCCTTGGCGGCCATCGCCAGCGGTGGCAGCGTGGCCAGGCTCAGCACACCAAGATAGAGAAGCGGACGCAGTTTCATCGGCCGGCCTCCCCGGTGTTGAGGCTGTTCTGCAGCTGCGCCACTTCCTTGCGGCGCTGTTCCAGCTGGGCGGTGACCACCGCCTCTTCGCTGCGCGCCTTGGCCAGGTCGGCGTCGGCCGCTGCGCGCAAGGCGATCTGCGGCACCTGCTTGCGCTGGCGTTTGTCCAGTTGCGCCTGCTGGGCCTGCATCAGTTCCTGGCGGGCCAGGTTGACCAGGTCGGGGGCGTATTGGTCGGCATCGGCCTGGGTGGCGCGTTGCACGGCCTGTTCGGCGGCGGTGAGCTCCGGTGCCACCTGGGCAGCAGCAGGAGAGGAAAGAACCATGAAACAGGCGATGCCATACAGGGATCGCCGCAAGTATGCGAAGCTAGCCGTCATTAGGGGAGCCGTAGCGAGAAGTCTCGAGCACGGCCATTGTCGGAAGCCTGCGGCGTACTTGCAACGAGACGCTGCTGTTTGTTGGGGAACCATTGCGCATGGATATCGGCTACTTCCTGAAGCTGATGACCGAGAAGAATGCCTCGGACATGTTCTTGACCACCGGCGCGCCGGTGTACATCAAGATCGAAGGCAAGCTCTACCCGCTCGGCAATACGGGGTTGCCGCCGGGAATGGTCAAGAAAATCGCCTACTCGCTGATGGACGAAGGCCAGGTGCCGCAGTTCGAGCGCGAGCTGGAACTCAACATGGCCATCGCCCTGCAGGACGCCGGCCGCTTCCGCGTGAACGTGTTCAAGCAGCGTGGCGAGGTGGGCATGGTGATCCGCGCCATCCGCAGCCGGATTCCCAGCATCGAAGAGCTGAACCTGCCGCAGGTGCTCAAGGACGTCATCATGACCCCGCGCGGGCTGGTGCTGGTGGTCGGCTCGACCGGCTCGGGCAAGTCGACCTCGCTGGCCTCGATGATCGACCACCGCAACAGCACCACCACCGGGCACATCCTCACCATCGAGGACCCGATCGAATATCTGCACAAGCACAAGATGTCGATCGTGAACCAGCGCGAGGTGGGCCTGGACACGCATGCCTTCCAGAGTGCGCTGAAGAACGCGATGCGCGAGGCGCCGGACGTGATCCTGATCGGCGAGATCCTGGACGCCGAGACCATGGAGGCGGCGATCGCCTTCGCCGAGACCGGCCACCTGTGCCTGGCGACGCTGCACTCCAACAATGCCGACCAGACCATCGAGCGCATCCTCAATTTCTTTCCCGAGAGCGCGCACAAGAACGTGCTGATGAACCTGGCGCTGAATCTGCGCGCCGTGGTGTCGCTGCGCCTGGTCAAGGGCGTGGACGGACGCCGCCGGCCGGCGACCGAGGTACTGCTCAACACGCCGATGATCCGCGACCTGCTGCGCCGCGGCCAGGTGCACGAGGTCAAGCAGGCGATGGAAGAATCGCTGGAAGAAGGCATGCAGACCTTCGACCAGTGCCTGTTCCGCATGGTCAAGTCAGGCGAAATCGAGCAGGAGGAAGCGCTACGCGCGGCCGACTCGCGCGACGGGCTGGCGCTGAAGTTCCGCCTGTCCGAGGGCGGCTCCGGCGAGCACGACCCGTATGCGGACTACGAAACGGCAGCGGCACCGAAGATCAGCCACGGCTTTATCTGATGGATTCGGTAGCGAAACGCGGCATGCGGCAGCACTGATGGATCACGGCTGCCGGCGCTGGGTTTTCCGGCGTGCTGGCGCTGCCGCAGGCACCCTCATCCGGCGCTGCGCGCCACCTTCTCCCGCCCGCGGGAGAAGGAGAAAGACGTCGGTAACACCGGAACGTCACCCAAGGGCTCAGGGCGGGCACCATCGCGGTCGGCGGCACCTTTTCCAGCGCTGCTGCCTTCTCCAGGCACATCACCCGCTCGAAAGCACATCACCTGCCTTCTCTAGAGCGTCACCTGTTCCAAAGCACGTCATCCGGCTTCTCCAGAGCGCCTCACCTGCTCCGAGGCACGTCATCCGGCTTGTCCAAAGCGCCTCACCTGCTCCAAAGCACATTATCCGGCTTGTCCAGAGCGCCTCACCTACTTCGAAGCACATCATCCGGCTTCTCCAGAGCGCCTCACCTGCTCCGAAGCACGTCATCCGCTTCTGCAGAGCGCATCCTGCGTTTCTCCAAGGCCCCCACTCCGCACTCTCCGAAGCACCTGGACCGGCGTTGCGAGCCTCTCCTCTCAATTGATGGCGACACCAGGATCGGCGGTCGCCCAAAACGGCGCGTCATTCGCCCGGAATGCCTGGCCGGAAGCTGACGCGTCGGCTCCCCGGCAGACCCTTCTCCCGCGCGGCGGGAGAAGGTGCCCGCAGGGCGGATGAGGGCCTTGATGTGCCAGCGGCGAGCCAGTTCCTGGGAGTACCTGGCCGGCCGCCAGCGTGTCGGTGTCCCGGCATACCCTTCTCCCGCGCTGCGGGAGAAGGTGCCCGCAGGGCGGATGAGGGCCCTGATGCGCCAGCGGCGAGCCAGTTCCCGGGAGTAGCTGGCCGGAAACTAGCGCGTCGGTTTCCCGACATGCCCTTCTCCCGCGCGGCGGGAGAAGGTGCCCGCAGGGCGGATGAGGGCTTGATACCCTGCCCTCACGCCACCGCATCCACCTGCATTTCCGGCCGTGCCGCATCGAAGGCCGGCAGCGCCAGGCAGGCCTGCTCGATGCGTTGCAAGGTCGGATACGGCGCCAGATCGACCTCGAAGCGATGCGCGTTGTACAGCTGCGGAATCAACACGCAATCGGCCAGGCCTGGCGTATCGCCATGGCAGAAGCGCCCGGTGTGCGCATCCCGCGCCAGTTGCATTTCCAGCGCGGCGAACCCGCGCTGCATCCAGTGCCGGGTCCAGTGCTGACGTTGCGCGACGTCCAGCGCGAACGCGCGCTCCAGCAGCTGGGTGACACGCAGATTGTTGAGCGGATGCACATCGCAGGCGATGAGCTGCGCCAGGGCGCGCACGCGGGCGCGCTCGGCCGGCGCAGCCGGCAGCAGGGCCGTGGTGTCCGCGAACGCCTCTTCCAGATATTCCAGGATCGCCAGCGACTGCGCGATCACCACGCCGCCGTGGCGCAGCGTCGGCACCAGTTCCTGCGGGTTGAGCTGCGCATAGGCCGGCGCGTGTTGCTCGCCACCATCGCGCACCAGATGCACCGGATGCGCGAGGTAGGCCAGCGCCTTCAGCTGCAGGCCGATGCGCACGCGGTACGCGGCGCTGGAGCGCCAGTACGAGAACAATTCCAGTGGCGCACTCATGCCCGGCCCCGCATGCGCTGTTGTGCGTGCACACGCGCCGATGTCATGGCAGCGACTGACGTTCGACGCGTTGTTCGATCGCACCGAAGATGCTGGCGCCATCGGCGGCGACCATCTCGATCCGCACCACGTCGCCGAAGGACAGGAACGGCGTGCGCGGTGCACCATCGCGCAGGGTTTCCACCACGCGCTGTTCGGCAAAGCACGAGGCGCCCAGCGTGGTGTCCTGATTGGCGATGGTGCCGGAGCCGACGATGGTGCCGGCCGACAGCGGCCGGGTCCTGGCGGCGTGGGCGATCAGCTGGGCGAAGTCGAACTGCATGTCGTTGCCGGCTTCCGGCGCGCCGAACCAGGCGCCATTGACGTGGGTGACCAGCGGCAGGTGCACCTTGTTGTCGCGCCAGGCCTCGTCCAGCTCATCGACGGTGACGAACACCGGCGACAGCGCCGAGCGCGGCTTGGATTGCAGAAAGCCAAAGCCCTTGGCGAGCTCGGCCGGAATCAGGTTGCGCAGCGACACGTCGTTGACCAGGCCGACCAGCTGGATATGCGCGGCGGCCTGCTCGGGCGAGGCGCCCATTGGCACATCGTCGGTGATCACCACGATTTCGGCCTCTAGGTCGATGCCGTGGTCTTCGCTGATCACCTTGATCGCATCGCGCGGGCCGTAGAACCCGGCGCTGGTGGCCTGGTACATCAGCGGGTCGGTGTAGAAGCTCTCCGGCACCTCGGCATTGCGCGCGCGGCGCACGCGCTCCACGTGCGGCAGGTAGGCGCTGCCATCGACGAATTCGTAGGCGCGCGGCAACGGTGCGGCCAGCGCCTGCAGATCCAGGTCGAACACGCCATCGGCGCTGCCCTCGTTGAGCGAGGCCGACAAGGCATTCAGGCGCGGCGCGACATTGCTCCAGTCTTCCAGCGCGCGTTGCAGCGTGGGCGCGATGCCGGTGGCGCGAACCGCGGTGCGCAGGTCGCGCGCGACCACGATCAGGCTGCCATCGCGGCCGCCTTCCTTCAGGGAACCTAGCTTCATGACCGTCCAATGCTGTGGCTGATCGGTCGATTGTACGGCCTGCCACAAGGGTGGTTGCACCTGAAACAACTGACCCGTAGCCCAACCGGGGAACGGGCCTTTTGTGCAGCGCGCCAAACGCGCGTACACTGGCCCGGTCTGCATGCGGCCGTCCGTTTCCCTTAGGGACAGCCGGCGAGGCCAGGATCGATCGATCCGCTCGCCCGCCCCACCCGACGCCTTTCGTGGTGCCGACAAACCCATCGTTCCTTGATTGGGTTGTTCCACCATCTCGCAGCGCGGTTCACGGGAACGCTCCGAGCCTCACCTTTTTGCATCTGCAATGCGTTTGCGCTCCGGGCCTGTCCTGGTGGCGACGCTTTACTTGGAGCTTCCTGATGTCTTTTGAATCCCTGGGCCTGGCGCCCTTCCTGCTGCGCGCGTTGGCCGAGCAGGGCTACGAAACCCCCACTGCGATCCAGCAGCAGGCGATCCCGCTGGTGCTGGCAGGCCACGACCTGCTGGCCGGCGCACAGACCGGTACCGGCAAGACCGCCGCGTTCGGCCTGCCGCTGCTGCAGCACCTGGGCACCTCGCCACAGCCGGTCAACGGCCCGCGCAAGCCGCGCGCGCTGATCCTGACCCCCACCCGCGAGCTGGCCACCCAGGTGCACGACAGCCTGCGCGGCTACAGCAAGTACCTGCGCATCCCGAGCGCGGTGATCTACGGCGGCGTGGGCATGGGCAACCAGCTGGACACGCTGCGTCGTGGCGTGGACCTGCTGATCGCCTGCCCGGGCCGGCTGATCGACCATATCGAGCGGCGCAGCGTGGACCTGTCCGGCATCGAAGTGCTGATCCTGGACGAAGCCGATCGCATGCTCGACATGGGCTTTTTGCCCTCGATCAAGCGCATCCTGACCAAGCTGCCGCGCCAGGACCGCCAGACCCTGCTGTTCTCGGCCACCTTCGAAGAGAACATCAAGCAGCTGGCGCTGGAGTTCATGCGCAACCCGATGCAGATCCAGGTCACCCCGAGCAACACCGTGGCCGAGAGCATCACCCACCGCGTGCACCCGGTCGATGGCGCGCGCAAGCGCGACCTGCTGCTGCACCTGCTGGCGCAGGACAGCCGCGAGCAGACCCTGGTGTTCGCCCGCACCAAGCATGGCAGCGACAAGCTGGCGCTGTTCCTGGAGAAGTCCGGCATCAAGACCGCGGCGATCCACGGCAACAAGAGCCAGGGCCAGCGCATGCGTGCGCTGAGCGACTTCAAGGCCGGCCGCGTGACCGTGCTGGTGGCCACCGATATCGCCGCGCGCGGCATCGACATCGACCAGCTGCCCAAGGTCATCAACTACGACCTTCCGATGGTGGCCGAGGATTATGTGCACCGCATCGGCCGCACCGGCCGTAACGGCTCCACCGGCGAGGCGATCTCGCTGGTGGCGCAGGACGAAGCCAAGCTGCTGCGCCAGATCGTGCGCATGCTGGGCCGCGATGTGGAAATCCGCGACGTGCCGGGCTACGAGCCGCAGACCCCGATCCGTTGGGGCAATAGCGCGCCGGGGCGTGCCGAGCAGCCGGGTGGCGATCGCGCGCCGCGCAAGAGCCACGCGCGTCGTCCGCATGGCGATGCACCGCGTCAGGCGCATGCGCATGCCGGCCCGAAGAAGCCCGGTGGCCAGCGCAGCAGCGGTCCGCGTCAGGCCGGTGTTGCTGCCGGTGCCGGCGCAGGCCGTCGCGATGGCGGCCGTGGCGGTCAGCGTCCGGGCGGCACGCGCTGAAAATCCCGTGCGCCGGCACGACCGGCGCCCAGGTCTGCGTTGCACTGAAAAAGCCGCCCCTCGGGGCGGCTTTTTTTGTGGGCACGGCGCAGGCGATGCGGTGCGAACAGGACTGCGCGTAGACACCCGACGCAGTCCGTCACGTCCTAACCCTCGATCAACGCCGTATTGCGATCGATCGCCTCGCGATACCGATCCAGCACCACGGCGGTCTGCACGATGTAGGCGCTCAGATCCTCCCAGCGCCGGTCTTCCAGCGCTTCGCGGATGCCGGGCAGGGTCTTGACCTCGTAACCGGTGGCCAGGCCGGGGGCGTAGATCAGGTTGCGGTACCACGGCCGGCCCGGCAGACCGCCTTCGGCCAGCAGGGTCTGGTCGATGCGCTGCAGCGAGGCATTGAGCTTGCCGCGCGCGCGTGCATCCAACGCGCCGCCGCGCGATGCCAGTGCATCGTCATAGCGCTTGGCGCTGGCCTGCAGGCGGGCAATGGCCTGATCCAGTGCAGCGAAGTCGATCTGCGGCACCGCGGCTTTCGGCTCCGGTGCGCGTTGCGGCCGGTTCGGGTTGTCGACAGCCGCATAGGCGCCGGCCTGCAACAACTCGGCCTGGGTGCGTGCGGCAGTGCGGTCGCTGTCGGCCTGCTGCTTGAGTTCCTGCGCATAGCCGGCCACCGCATCGGCAAAGTCGCCGAAGCGCTGCGGCAACACCGGCGCGTTGGCCACGCGCAGCACCGTGCGGCCGACCGTCTGCGACAACAGCGGCAGATAGCTGAAATCCGGATCGATGTAGCGCGCGAAGTAATCGTAGGAGTCGTACAGCGAGTGATAGACACCGCTGCCGCCACCCTGCCCGCCATAGCCCAGATCCAGCGTGGTCAGCCCCAGATGCTGCAGGAACGGGCTGTAGTCGCTGCCGGAGCCCAGCGCCTTGAGTGGCACGTCGCCGCCGGCCGCGACCTGCCTGGCGATGTCCTTCTGCGCCGGCTTGGCGGTGGGCGCCAGCGCGTCGATACGGGCGCGGGCGCGTTGCCGTTCGAGCACGCTCACGCCGCTGTCGGGATCGCGCAGGTCCGCCGCCACGCCGTTGACCAGGCGCTGCAGCGCATGGCTGCCGCCGGCATTGAGAAAGCCGCGCCCGTTGCCGTCGGTGTTGACGTACAGCACCGCCTTGCGGCGCAGTTCGTCGGCGTGCTGCTCGGCCCATTCGGTGGAGCCGAGCAGGCCGGCCTCCTCGCCATCCCAACTGGCATAGACGAGCGTGCGCTTGGGGCGCTGCCCCTGCCTGGCCAGCTCGCCGATCGCCTTGGCTTCGGCCAGCAAGGCGGTGGTGCCCGAGAGTGGATCGGCCGCACCGAACACCCAGCCGTCGCGGTGATTGCCGCGCACCACCCACTGGTCCGGATACTCGCTGCCACGCAGGGTGGCGATGACGTTGTAGATGGTCTTGCTGCCCCAGTCCGCATCCACCTTGAGATGCACGCGCGCGGTGTCGTCGCCGCCGATGCGGTAGGTGATCGGCAGCGCGCCGCGCCAGTCCTCCGGCGCCACCGGCCCGCCCAGCGCGGCCAGCAAGGGCTGCGCGTCGCCCCAGCTGATCGGCAGGGTCGGGATCTTCAACACGCTGCCGGCCTGGTCGACCTTCAGGCGTTTGGCGCCCTTGCTGGCGCCGATGCCCGGAGTGAGCGGATCGCCGGGATAGATGGCGAAATTGGCGACCGAGCCGCGTTGCACGCTCCACTGATTGCGCGCCGGGCCATCCGGATAGGCCCGATCCTGGAAATACCCGTCGTCGCGCGGATCGGAATAGATGATCGCGCCGATCGCGCCATGCTCCTGCGCCAGCCGCGGCTTGAGCCCGCGCCAGCCCTTGCCGTAGCGGGCAATGACGATCTTGCCGCGCACGTCCACGCCGTTGCGCGCCAGCGCTTCGTAGTCTTCGGCGATGCCGTAATTGACGTAGACCAGATCGCCGGTGACATCGCCATTGCCGCCGTAGATGACGTAGGGCGGCAAGACGTTCTCGGTTTGAGTGGAGGTGCTGTCGCCTGGCAGCGGCGGCTCCTTCAGACGCGCGACATACGGTTTGGGACCGAGCAGTTCCAGCTGCGAGCTCCTGGGCGAGGGCCACAGCACCTGGAAGGTTTCGATGCGCGCGTCCCACCCGTAGCCGCGCAGGCGGTTTTGCAGATCGCGGGCGTTCTCCAGGTTGTGCGGCGCGCCAACGTGATTGGGCGCCGACGCCCATTGCTTCAACCAGCCACGATAATCGGCGTCCTTCAGGCCGCTATCGAAACGCGCTTCCAGCGCGCGCTGCGCCTGTGCGGCAGCGGCGTCGTAACCCGGCAGCGCAACGGGTTGGGCCGCAGGTTGGGCGGCGAGGGAAGGTGCGACAAAGGCCAGGGCGAGCAGCCAGGCATGCTGCGAAGACGTCATCGGAGTTCCTTGAAGAGTGTCCGGGGGCGAACGGCGATTGGGTTAAGACAGCACGCTGGAGCACGCACCATCGCACGGGCGTGCATGGGCCATGCGTGTGCCGATCAGAATCGATAGTCCAGGCCCACGGTGAAGTAGCGCCCACGCAGGTCGTACTGGGTGAAGTCGTAAGGGGCGCGAATGCCCGGGAACGAGGCATCCACCGGCGGCTGCTTGTCGGCCAGGTTCTCGACCTTGGCATACAGGGTGAGCTTGTCGATCCCGGTGTACCCCAGATACAGGTCGAACTGGTTGTAGTCGCCCACGCGCGACTGCACCGCAGTGGCCGCGGCGCTGGCCTTCTGGTCGTAGCCGCCGGTGTAGTACCAGGTCAGTGCGGCGCTGACGGTGCCCAGGTTCCAGTCCAGCGTGGTGGTGGCCTTGTTGCGTGGCAGCGACGGGCCGAGATTGCTGCCGGCGTAATCCTGCAACGGGCCACCGACCACGGTGGGGCGACGGTAATCGCGCACGTGGGTATAGGCGGTGTTGAGGCCGAAGTTGCCAGCTGCTTCGGTGCGCCAGCGCTGGCGCAGTTCCACATCGATCCCCGAGGTCGTCAGTTCGCTGAGGTTCTGGTAGCGGTTGTACACCGCCACCAGCGTGCCGCGCGCGTCGCGGATGACGTCGGCCGGGTCGTTGTTCTGTACGATGGTGGCGTTGTTGCCGGTGCCGACCAGATTCTCCAGCTCGATCTTGTACCAGTCCACGCTCAGGCTGGTGTCGGCCCACGGCGACAACACCACGCCGACGTTGTAGCTGCGCGTGCGCTCGGGTTCGAGCGCGGTGTTGCCGACGGTGAAGAAGGTCGGGTTCTGGCGCGAGCCCGGCACGTCCGGATCGAACGGGTCGACCACCGAGCCGTAGGAAATATTGGTGCTGGCCGCATTCTCCGACAACGATGGTGCGCGAAATCCGCGCGAGGCGGCCGCGCGCACCAGCACGGCGTCCAGCGGTTGCCAGCGCAGGCTGGCCTTGGGCGAAAACGCCTCGCCAAAATCGCTGTAATGATCACCGCGCCCGGCAAGCTGCAGTTCCAGCGACTGCAGCAGCGGCAGGTTGACCTCGGCATACAGCGCCGACACCCTGCGCTCGCCATCCACCGCGGCGATTGCGGGACGGATCTGCAGGCCTTGGTCGATCTGCCAGGGATTACGCGAGACCAGCTCCTCCTGCCGCCACTCGGCGCCGGCGGCGAATCCGACGCTGCCGGCCGGCAGCTCGAACAGGTTGCCGGACACCTTGGCATCGACGCCGCGCAGCGTCGATTGCGCCGGGCGCAAGGTGCTGAGGTTGATGCCGTCGATCACCGACTGCGGCGTGGCCGACGGGTCGAGCAGGTTGTAGCTGCCGTCGGCCAGCGCCTGCGCCAGGGTGAAGCGATTGGCGAAACCGCCGGAGACGGTCTCATGCTCGGTGCTGCGCGCGGCGAATGCTGCCGCCTCCCAGTCCCAGCGCTCGGTCTTGCCGCGCACGCCGCCGAGAAAGCGGTAGGACTGCGAGCGATTGGTTTTGACCGTCTGGCCCAGGTCGAAGAAGGTGTATTCGATCGGCACTGCGGTGCCGTACGGGTTGTAAGGGCTGGAGGCCGGCAGCAGGTTGGAGACCGGCTCGGCCAGCCCGCTGGTGGCGTTCAACGCAAAGCGGCCGCCCTCCAGGGTGAAGTACGGGCTGGAGCCGAAGATCGACACGCCCTTGACCTCGCTGTAGAGCGCCTCGCCGAAGGCTTCGACGGTGTCGCTGAGGCGGAAGGTGGCGTTGGTGTAGGCCTGATAGCGCTTGGTCGAGGGGATCAGCGTCGTGAACGGGGCCTGGTTGAAGCCGCAGGTGTCGCCGGCCAGGCCGTCGATCGGTGCGCTGGCGGTGAGCACCGTCCCGGCGGGGCAGTTGCCTTGCGCATCCAGCATCGGCACCGAGCGGCCACCGACCAGGTAACGCGCGCCCTTGGCCGACCAGCCGTTCCAGCGCCCGCCGGGCAGGTCGGTGTAGATGCCCGAGCGGGTCAGCGCGCGCTGGTCCTGATCCAGCCGGTCGCGGTTGTAGCCGTCGAAACTGAAAAGGATGTTGTAGCCGTCGCGGTCAAGATCGCCGATGCCGCCGATGAACTTGGCACGCTGGGTGTCCATGCCGCCCTGATCGGAGGCACCGCCACTCAAGCCCAGCTCGGCACCCTGGAAATCCTGCCGGGTGATGATGTTGACCACGCCGGCCACCGCATCGGAGCCGTATACGGCGGAGGCGCCGTCCTTGAGCACCTCGATGCGTTCCACCGCCACCAGCGGCAGCGCATTGAGGTTGACGAAGGTGTCGCCCAGGCCATTGGCAGGAAAGCCGTAGTTGGCCAGGCGGCGTCCGTTGAGCAGCACCAGCGTGTTCTTCTGCGACAGCCCGCGCAGGCCGATGCCCGCCGAGCCGGAGGCCCACCCGTTGTTGGTGGTTTCGTTGGTGGCGTTGCCGGTGTTGGCCGAGATCGCGCGCAGCGCGTCGGCGACGGTGACCTTGCCGGACTGCTCCAGCTGCTGGCGGTCGATCACCTGCACCGGGTTCGGGCCTTCGCTATCGGTGCGCTTGATGTTGGAGCCGGTGACGCTGACGGTGGCCAGGGTCTTGCCCGCGCCAGGTGTCGCGTCATCGGCATGGGCGAGGGGAATCAGCGCGGACAGAACGGCAGCGGACAGCAGATAAGGCATCGGGCGCTTCACGCACGGCCTCCATGAATGGGGGTGTTGCAGTGGGCCACGCGCAATCGATTAACAAAAATTACAGATCTGCATAGAGATATGACGCGCGGTGACACACGCCGGCGGTCCGAAACGGTAGGCGCGCCGGACCGCATGTGAGCGCATGGATCGGGCGTGGCGCTCAGGCGTGACGCGGCCAACGCCTGCTCTGGTTCACGCAAGGTCGATGCACCGTGGCGCTGTGTCGCCGCGACCGGAGCAGCCCGGCAGGCACCAGCGCACTTACAATGGCGCGCATGGATATCTTCAAAGTCTTCACGCTCGAGGCCGCGCATCGGCTTCCCAATGTGCCGCCCGGCCACAAGTGCGCCCGTTTGCACGGGCATTCGTTCCGGGTCGAGCTGCATGTCAGCGGCGAACCCGGTGCCGAGACCGGCTGGATCATGGATTTCGGCGACATCAAGGCCGCCTTCCAACCGATCTACGACCGCCTGGACCACAATTACCTCAACGACATCGAGGGGCTGGAAAACCCGACCAGCGAGCGGCTGGCGATCTGGATCTGGAACCAGCTCAAGCCGGCGCTGCCGCAGTTGAGCGAGATCGTGGTGCACGAAACCTGCACCTCCGGCTGCCGCTATCGCGGCTGATCACGTAGCGCAGTCTGTGACCCAAGGCCGCCTCCCCAGGCGGCCTTGCCATTTCTGCGGCACGGATAATTGATTGATTCCCCGCCATTTTCCAGGCGGTTTCGGAAATTTTCAGCAAACGTGTTGCATCGCAGCAATATCCGCGTATGCTGCAACGCAACAAACGGTCACGGCTTTCCCCGAGGGGTTCGCAATGTCGGCGCAGTTCGAAAACAGCTTCACCAGTCAGTTCGCCTCTGTCGCAGCACGTGCCAACCAGTTGGCATTGGACACGCTGGAGCAGAACGTCAACGCAACCACCACGTTTTTCGGTGAGTTTGCGCAGGCACGCGACCTGGGTGCCTACCAGACGCTCTGGCCAAAAGGCCTGCAGCTGGCCCGCGACAACCTGGAACGCCTGGCTTCGGCCAATCAGGAAGTGGTCGGGATGGGATTGAAGATGTCCAGCGAGCTTGGACAGTTTGCAAAGCAGCAGTTCGACACCGGCAGCGAACAGGCCGGCGCAACAGGCAAGAACCGGCGCAGGTAACGGCCGCCAACATTCAGCGTCTTTGCATGGGTCCCTCCCCCCATGCAATCCGGCCCGACAGATCCCTCCCTCTGTCGGGCTTTTTTATTGTTTTCTGTGCGGGCGTCTTCGATCCAGCACCGGCATGCGGGCTGCTGCAGTGAGCGTACGGAGCCGGGGGCACGGGAACGACGGCGCACCGCCCATTTGCCGGAAGTGCAGGCGCGGCGAGGTGAAGCACGGCCCTGATCTCTACGGCGACGCGCGCGGGCCGCAGCCCGGGCAGATGAAGAACCTGTCCGCAGCAGCAGAACACGCAATGAACCCCTCTAACTAGGCTGGCAGCTGCAGCCCTTGCGCCTGGCGGGCGGCGTCGGCACCGGGTGCCCAGCGGATCCGGCCCCAGCACGGCATCGCCAGGCGCTGGTGCAGCATGCCGATGTTCTCCTCGATGCGCTCCATCTGCGGGTCGATCTCGTTGGCGATCCAGCCGATGCAGTCCAGCCCGTCGGCGGCGATCGCCGCAGCGGTCAGGCGCGCGTGATTGATGCAGCCCAGCCGGATGCCGACCACCAGCACCACGGGCAGCGTGAGCGCGCACACCAGGTCGGCCTGGTCCAGGTCGGCGCTCAACGGCGCAGCCCAGCCGCCGACACCTTCCACCACCACCACCTCGGCCTGCGCGCGCAGTTGCGCGAAGGCCTGGGCGATCGGCTCCAGCGCCAGGGTCACACCGACATCGGCGGCAGCCAGTTCCGGTGCCAGCGGTGCCGGCAAGGCATAGGGATTGAGGGTGGCGTAGTCGGGTTGCGGGGCACTGGCGGCCTGCAGCGCCAGCGCGTCCTCGTTGCGCCAGCCCTGCGGCGTGTTCTCGCAACCGCTGGCCACCGGCTTCATGCCCACCGCCGTGCGGCCCTGCGCGCGCAGTGCGTGCAGCAGCGCGGTGCTGGCCATGGTCTTGCCGATGCCGGTGTCGGTGCCGGTGACATACAACGCCGGAAGCTGCATGCGTGTGTTCCTGCGGCCGCGCCGCGGTTGCCGTGGGGGCGCGCAGCATAGCGTGCGGATCCGAACGCGCGGCTGAGTCGCAATGCCGCTGCGGACGGCCGCTGCTAAACTTCGGCCATGTTCGCCACCTCTTCGCTGACCGGCAGCAAGCCGGAACAATACGCCCAGCTCACCGCCCAGGCCCAGGCACTGGTGCACGGCGAGCCGGATCGGATCGCCAATGCCGCCAACCTGGCTGCGCTGATCTTCAATTCGCTACCGTCGCTCAACTGGGCCGGCTTCTATTTCTACGACGGCCGCGAGCTGGTGGTGGGGCCGTTCCAGGGCTTGCCGGCCTGCGTGCGCATTCCGCTGGACAAGGGCGTGTGCGGCGCGGCCGCCAGCACCCGGCAGAGTCAGCGTATTGCCGACGTGGATGCCTTCCCCGGGCATATCGCCTGCGATTCGGCCTCGCGCTCGGAGCTGGTGATCCCGCTGGTCAAGGGCAATGCGCTGATCGGCGTGCTGGATCTGGACAGCCCGGAGCTGGATCGCTTCGACGCCGACGATCAGCGCGGCCTGGAAGCCATCGCGCAGGTCTTTGTCGGCGCGCTGACGTGACCACCGAACGGCTGCGCAACATCGGCCCGAAAAGTGCAGCGTGGCTGCGCCAGGTCGGCCTGCGCACGCAGCAGGATCTGCAGGCGGTAGGCGCGGTGGGCGCATTCGTCAAGGTGCGCCGCGCAGGCTTCAAGCCCAGCCTCAACCTGCTGTATTCGCTGGAAGGCGCGTTGACCGACTGCCATTGGCAGGACGTGCCGGAAGCGCGCCGGCATGCCTTGCTGGCCGAATACGAAGCGGCGAGCGCGCTGTTGCCGGTGCGCGGCCGCGCGGTCGCCGGACCGGTGGAAACCGTGCACTACGCACGTGCCGATAACGACGACACACATGGCGACCTGATCGAGGCTGCCGACGACGCTGCGGACCTGGGCCAGACGCACGACGACTGAGCGCCTGTGCCGGGTGGCCGCCGCCGCATGCGTGCGTCGCCAGCGCTGCGATCGGCGAGAGCGCACCTGTTGATGCCCAGCGCGGCGTCGCTTCGATCGCCTGCTTGATGGAGTGTCGTCAACGCGCCGCTGCATCGCGCAACGTCGGTGCCAGCGATGCACCCAGCGTCTGGCCATGGCTGAGGCCGGGCAGCGGTCGGTACTCGGCGGTGAGGCCCGGTAACGCCGACAGCAGCGCTACGAGGTGTTGTGCGGCACGTGGATCTGCACGCGGCCGCCCCGGACGATCCGGTCTTGCAGGGTTCGCCGGTGCTCCGCCCTCGCCTGCCAGCAGCGTCAGACGGCGCCTGGCTTGCTGTGTGTCTGCCGAAGCGTCCCGGGCTTGCTCGACCACTCGCTGCGCCTGCTGCACGACAAACCCATCGCCCCACCACAGCGACGGATCGACCGCGACGTAGTGCTGGAACAGCTGCGGCTGCGTCAGCACTACCTGCAGCACGAACAGCCCGCCATACGAATGGCCCCAGAGCGTCTGCCGCTGACGATCCACCGCCACGCGCGCTTCCACCTGCGGGCGAATACGTGTTGCGATCAGCTGCGTGAATGCCGCCGCACCGCCGGTCCTGCGCTGCGGATTCAGCGGATCGGTTTCCACCCGCCCGTCGCCGTAGCGCGCAGGCGTGTAGTCCAGGCTGCGCCCCAGCGCATCGATGCGCAACGCGCTGTCGTCGGCGATGAACACCAGCACCGGCGCATCGCCGTGGGTGGACAGGCTGTCGAGCAGGCGCTCATCCAGTTCCATCAATGCCGCATTGCCATCCAGCAGATACACCACCGGATATCCCGCCGCCGGCGGCGCCGCTTTGGGGGTGGCAATGCGCACGCGGTAATGGCGTTGGCCATCGGCCGAATCCAGGAGCAATGCGCTGAAGACATACGAGGCACTGGGGCGATCGGCGACAGTGCTGCCGATCGTGCGGCTCAGGTCCGGCTGTGAGAAAGCCGGCACCGTGCCGACGATCCACATCAGCACGCCGGCACAGGCAAGCCACCAGGAATCATGTCGCGTCACTGCATGCTCTCCTCGTCGTGTGCCCACGTTCGCGCGCGCTGCCGCATTGCTGTCAGAAACCGAAACTCAGGCTCGCCCAATATGCGCGCCCCGGTTCGTTGTAGGTGGCCGCCCCCGCCGCGCCGCCGGTGTTGTTGGTGCCTTCGCGGAACAGACGGGTGTCGAACAGGTTGTCCACACCGACGCCCACGCTGACCTTGCGGGTGATCCGGTAACGCGCGCTGACGCCCCACAGGTCGTAGGGGTCGCGCGAGTCGGGGGCGATGGCACCGCCGCTGGTGCTCGATTGCGTGGCCGACTCCTGCTTGCCGTAGAAGGTGCCGGTGAGTAGCAACGACAAGGCCTGGGTCGGTTGCCAATCCAGCGTGGTGTTGACCGTGTATTCCGGGATCACCGACAGCGGCTGATCGGTCGCGGTGTTCTTGTTCTCGATCATGTAGGTGACATTGGTGTTCCACTTCAGCTCGCGGCCCTGCTCTCCCAGCAGCGGCAACGTGAGATTGCCTTCCACCCCCTGCACGATCGCTTCCGATGCGTTGGTCCACTGGAACACCTGCCCGCGCCGGTCGACCGTAACCCCGACAGGCACCATCCCGGCGACGATCTTGTCGTCGTAGGCATTGTGGAAGTACGTCAGCGAGGCATGGTGACCGGTCTGCGGCGCCCACTCGACGCCGATTTCCTTGTTGATGCTGGTCTCCGGATCGAGATCGTCGTTGCCCTGGATATAGCAGCCCGAGCCGAGATTGGGGAACAGCACCGGGCAGCCATTGCCGCGCGTGTAATACAGATAATTGGCGTTGGACTGGTACAGGTTGGGCGCCTTGAAGGCGCGCGCGATGCCGCCCTTGAGCAACCAGTCTTCGCTGAGCTTGTACTGCACGTTGAGGCTGGGGCTGAGGTTGTTGCCGAACTGGCTGTGGTGATCCAGCCGCACACCCGGCGTCAGCGTCAGCCGCTCGCTCACGTAGATGTTGTCTTCCAGATATACCGCGCTGAGCGTGGCCTCGCTGCGCGGGCTGCGCGTCCCGTTGGGAAGGCCGGGGAAACCACCACCGGCACTCACCGTCTGCGACATCGAATACGCATCGCTGAGGCGGCTCTGGCGGCGCTCGAAGCCCAGCGTCAGCACCTGCTCGGCCCAGGCCTGCAGCGGCATGTTGAACTCGCCGTCGATGTTGAGATTGTCGAGGGTGGCGGTGGAGTTGAGCAGGCTGGCGGCAATGGAGCCTTCCGGCCCGCCGGCCAGGCCTTCGTTGAGGCGGGTATTGTCGGTGCCTTCATAGGCGGCCGTGAGGCGCGAGGTGCCGAGCGCCCAGGTGCCGCGATGGGTCAGCGAGGCGGTGCGGCGGATCATGGTGTTGGTTTCGCTGCCGAACAAGGCGCCCAGGTCGGCACCGGCTAGGCCATCGGCGCTGACCGCACGATCGCCGGCATACAGATTGCCCTGGCGACTGACGCCGGCATCGAGTTCGATCACCTGGCCTTCGACCGGATCCCAGCGCAGCAGGCCGTTGATGTCCTTGTTGCGCACGCCCTCGCGCCCGGCCGGCGGCACCGCAGCGGCGCTGCTGGCAAAGCGGCGATTGAGCTCCAGCGAATCCGGATCGGTCTTGTTGAGGTTTCCATACAGGCGGAAGGAGAACGTATCGCTCAGCGGTCCGCTGAGCTGGAAGCCGGCACGCTGGCCGCCGCCTTCGGCACTGTGCTGCGGCACCAGGCCGAACATGCTCATCGAGCCGGTCAGATCGCCGGTGGGCTTCTTGGTGATGATGTTGACCACGCCGCCGGAGGCACCGGAGCCATAACGTGCCGCCGCCGGGCCGCGCAGCACTTCGATACGCTCCACCGCTTCGGCCGGTACCCAGTTGGTGTCGCCGCGCGTATTGCGCTCGCCGCTGCGGCCCATGCGCACCGCATCGCGCGACCCCACCGGTTTGCCATCGACCAGAATCAGCGTGTTTTCCGGGCCCATGCCGCGCAGGTCGATCTGGCGATTGTTGCCGTACTGGCCGGAGGCACTGTTGCCGGTGAGGTTGACGCCCGGCATGGTGCGCAGCAACTGCGACAGATCGTTGACCGGCGGACGCCGTTCGATGTCCTCGGCGGTGATGACCGATGACCCCAGGGCCTGGCGGGCGATCTGCGCGGCGGTGACGTGCACGGTGTCCAGCGACTGCGGCTCGGCCGCGGCGTCTTCGGCCGATGCGCTGCAGATGCCGCTGCCACAGCCAAGCGCAATGGCCAGCACCAGCTGACGGTGGGACAACACGGGACGACGTGCAGACGCAGACATCCATGACCGGCGTGATGCGGACATTCTCAAACCTCTCGACAGGCGATGGACCTCTGGCGACGGCTTGAGGTGATACGTGGGGGGAAGCTGCGTGCAGCAGGCGCATGATGTGCTTGCCAGGCGCTGACGCAGTCAAAATTGTCCGGACATTCTACACGGATGCGATTCATTCTCAAATGGAACGAACGCGCTATCGGAGCGGCATGCGGCACTGGCGGAACCAGAGCAGCGCTTTGTCGCAAGGCGTTGCGCACCATTGCAGACAGGTGCGCATGCCAGCTGGCTTACGCTGCCGGTTTCATGCCTGCGACGTTGATCCAGGGCGGCAAGCCGTGCCTGGCATTGCTGCTGCAAGCCATGCTGGACGCTGCCTACACCCGGTGCCGATCCCCTTGCGCGTTCTGCTTCAAGGCAAGCAGCTCGCGCATGTCATCCATGATCGCCACCGCCCCGGCGCTGTGCACATCGAAGCCGCGCAGATAGCCGTAACGCACCATCGCCAGCGGCATCCCCGCAGCGTTTGCCGCCGCCGCATCGGTGGCCGAATCGCCGACCATCAGGCACTGCTGCGGGGTGAGCCGGAACTGGCTGGCCAGGTGCAGCAGCGGCGCCGCATCGGGTTTGCGCTGCGGCAGCGAATCGCCACCGAGCACGCTGCTGAAATGCGCAGCGATGCCAAGATGCTCCAGCAGCGGCGCGATGAAGCGCGCGGGCTTGTTGGTGCACAACGCCAGCGTGGCACCGGCCTGGCGCAGGCCAACCAATGCCTCGGCAACACCGGGATACAGCTGCGGGTTGTGCAGCAGGCTGGCCTGGTAGTGACGCATCATCACCGGCATCTCGGTATCGGCATCGTGCGTGCCGCCGGCTTCGCGCAAGGCGGTGGCGAGCAGCACGTGCACTCCTTCACCGATCCAGCTGCGGATCGTCGCCTCGCTGAACTGCTGCAGCCCGAGTTCCTGCAAGGTGGCATTGAGCGCTTCGGCGATATTGGGTGCGCTGTCCACCAGCGTGCCATCCAGGTCGAAGATCACCAGCGGATACGGAAACATGCGCACAGTCTCGTTGGGGGAGCGGCCTGCAGTGTACGAGCGACGGGATTCAGGGCGCGTCACCGTGGCGCGCCTCAGATGTTCGATGCAGGCGCCGATGCAGGTGCGCATGCGCGCGTGGCTGCCGTTATCGCTGCACGCTGCACGCCACGCCCGCAGCAACGTGGGTACGGCACGCGCACTCACTGTGCCTGCGGCATCTCGCCGAACAACTCGCCTTGTACCGCGCCCGCTTCCGCGTCGCTGAAACCGCTCAAGCCCACACCGACCAGGCGATAGCGCGTGTCGTCGGGCAACTCCACGCGCCGGGTCAGCGCCAGCGCGATCTCCGCCAATGCCTCCAGCGAGGCCGGTGGCTGATCCGGCGTGTAGGAACGGGTCAGGATGCGAAAGTTGGAGGTCTTCAACTTGAGCACCACGGTGCGCCCGATACGCTCGGTGCGCCGCGTGGCCAGCCAGGTCTTCTCGGCCAGGCGCAGGATGTGCGGATCCAGTGCCTCCAGCGCGATGTCCTCGCTGAAGGTATCCTCCGAGGACACCGACTGCACCTCCTGATCCGGCTCGACCGGGCGCTCGTCGATGCCGCGCGCGCGCCGGTACAGGCTCTGCCCGAAGCTGCCGAAATGGGCCTGCAGTTCTTCCAGGGGACGCAGCCGCAGATCGGCCACGGTGACGATCCCCAACGCCGCCAGCTTGCCATCCATCACCTTGCCCACGCCGGGAATGCGGTTGACCGGCAGCAGCAGCAGGAACGCATCCACGCGACTGGGCGCGATGACGAACTGCCCATCGGGCTTGCGCCAGTCCGAGGCGATCTTGGCCAGGAACTTGTTCGGTGCGATGCCGGCCGATGCAGTGAGCCGGGTTTCCTCGCGGATCTGGGTGCGGATCAGCTGCGCGATTTCGGTGGCCAGCTGCATGCCGGTCTTGGCCTGCGTGACGTCCAGATAGGCCTCGTCCAGGGACAGCGGCTCGACCAGATCGGTATGGCGATGAAAGATCTCGCGCACCTGCCGCGACACCGCCTTGTAGCGCGCGAAATCCGGCGGCACGAACACCGCATCCGGACACAGGCGTTCGGCACGCAGCGCCGGCATGGCCGAACGAATGCCATAGGTGCGCGCTTCGTACGAGGCCGCGCACACCACCGAGCGCGCACCGCGCCAGGCCACCACCACCGGCTTGCCGCGCAGCGATGGGTCGTCACGTTGCTCCACGGACGCGTAGAACGCATCCATGTCCACGTGCACGATCTTGCGCATCAAGCTGGCATCTCTCCGAAAGCGTACCGGCAATGATAAATCAGCCGCGTCTCACGCCTTGCGCCGGGTCAGGGCGTCAGCCCGGGCGCGAACGGACGCAAGCGTCGGCCGGACGCGTCGCTGCGTCTTTTTCCCAGCGTCCTGCCCCGAGTACGCACGCCTGACCGCGCTTGGCCGAAGGCCGTCGCCTGCGCTCGCTATTGTCGGCACAACGCGCTTGCCGCACTGCGCGCGCGGCTGAAAACAGCACGCATGCGTACGGATAAAACGTTTGATTGAACCGCGCGCCCTCATGCACCCTTGCCCGCCTCGCCTTTCGCTTCTTGCAGGAAACGTTCGTCATGACTCGTCAAAGTGCGTACTCGCGCGACCAGCTGCTGGCCAGCGCGCGCGGGGAATTGTTCGGGCCCGACAGTGCCCGCCTGCCCAACGATCCAATGCTGATGTTCGACCGCATCACCGAGATCAGCGACAGCGGCGGCGCGCACGGCAAGGGCGTGATCCGCGCCGAACTCGACGTGCGCCCGGACCTGTGGTTCTTCGGCTGCCATTTCATAGACGACCCGGTGATGCCCGGCTGCCTGGGCCTGGACGCGATGTGGCAGCTGACCGGCTTCTTCCTCACCTGGATCGGCGCCGCAGGCCGCGGCCGCGCGCTGGGCTGCGGCGAGGTCAAGTTCACCGGCCAGGTGTTGCCTAGCGCCAAACTGGTCAGTTACGAAATCGATGTCAGCCGCGTGATCAACCGCAAGCTGGTGATGGCGCAGAGCGATGCACGCATGTTGGTGGACGGGCGCGAAATCTACACGGCCAACGACTTGCGCGTGGGCATGTTCACCTCAACGGAGAATTTCTGATGCGTCGTGTCGTCGTCACCGGAATGGGCATCACGTCCTGTCTGGGCAATGATCTGGACACCGTCTCCAGCGCCTTGCGCGAGAGCCGCTCGGGCATCACCGCATTGCCCGATCATGCCGAGGCCGGCCTGCGCAGCCAGGTGGGCGGCGCGGTGGCGCTGGATCTGGACAGCCTGATCGACCGCAAGCTCAAACGCTTCATGGGCGATGCCTCGGCCTACGCCTATCTGGCCATGCGCGATGCGATCGCCGATGCCGGACTGGATGCCGAGCAGGTCAGCGATCTGCGCACCGGCCTGATTGCCGGCTCCGGTGGCGGGTCCAGCCAGTGGCAGGTGGAAACCGCCGATCTGCTGCGCAACCGCGGCGTGCGCAAGGTCGGCCCTTACATGGTGCCGCGCACGATGTGCTCGTCGGTCTCCGCCTCGTTGGCAACCGCGTTCAAGATCCGCGGCCTGAGCTATTCGCTGTCGGCGGCCTGCGCGACCTCGGCGCATTGCATTGGTGCGGCCGCCGATCTGATCCGGCATGGCGCGCAGGATGTGATGTTCGCCGGCGGCGGCGAAGAGCTGCACTGGACCATGAGCGTGATGTTCGATGCGATGGGCGCGTTGTCCACCGGCTTCAACGACCGCCCGGCGGTGGCCTCGCGCCCCTACGATGCGCAGCGCGATGGCTTCGTCATCGGCAGCGGCGGTGGCATGCTGGTGCTGGAGGACTACGACCACGCCATCGCGCGCGGCGCGCACATCCATGCCGAATTGCTCGGTTATGGCGTGACCTCCGATGGCGCCGACATGGTCGCGCCCAGCGGCGAAGGTGCGGTGCGCTGCATGCACATGGCCATGCACGGCCTGACGCAGCCGATCGACTACCTCAACACCCATGGCACCTCCACGCCACTGGGCGATGTCACCGAACTGGGCGCGGTGCGCGAGGTGTTCGGCGACAACGTGCCGCCGCTGTCCTCGACCAAGGCGCTGTCCGGCCATTCGCTGGGCGCCGCCAGCGTGCACGAGGCGATCTACAGCCTGCTGATGCTGCGTGACGGCTTCATGGCCGGCTCGGCGCATATCGATGAACTCGACCCGCGCGCCGAAGGCTTCCCGATCCTGCGGCAGACCCGGGACGCCACGTTGAACACGGTGATGTCCAACAGCTTCGGCTTCGGCGGCACCAACGCGGCGCTGGTGTTCGGCAGGGTGTGAGGCGCGGCGCAAGGCGCCGCGCGGAACCGGGATTTGGGGGGCGGTGTGCCGAGCGCGCGCGCTTGGCACTCCCCGCTCCCGATCCCCCAATCCCGGCTCAGCCGGCCATGCCGTTATGCCGCAACAGCGCATCGATGCTCGGCGCGCGCCCACGGAAGGCGCGGAAGTTGTCGGCCGCGCTGCGGCTGCCGCCACGCGACAACACTTCATGGCGAAAACGCGCGCCGGTGTCGGCCACCTGCTCGGGCGCTTCCTCGAAGGCGGCGTAGGCATCGGCGCTGAGCACTTCGGCCCACTTGTAGCTGTAGTAACCGGCCGCGTATCCGCCAGCGAAGATGTGGCTGAACTGGTGCGGGAAGCGATTCCATGCCGGCGGGCGGTTGACCGCCACCTCGTCGCGCACGCGCTCGATCAGCTGCAGCACGTTGTCCTGGGTCGGGTCGAAGCTGCTGTGCAGCTGCATGTCGAACAACGCAAATTCCAACTGGCGCACGGTGAACATGCCGCTCTGGAAATTACGCGCAGCCAGCAGCCGATCGAACAGGTTGCGCGGCAGCGGCTCGCCGGTCTGCACGTGCGCGGTCATCGCCTGGACGCGCTCCCATTCCCAGCAGAAGTTCTCCATGAACTGGCTGGGCAGTTCCACCGCATCCCATTCCACGCCGTTGATGCCGGCCACGCCCAGTTCGCCGATGCGCGTGAGCAACTGATGCAGGCCGTGGCCCATTTCATGGAAGAGCGTGGTGACTTCGCCATGCCGGAACGTGGCCGGGGCATCGCCACTGCCGCGGCCGAAGTTGCACACCAGATACACCAGCGGCGTCTGCACGCCATTGGCGGTGTCGCGGCGGTTGCGGCAATCGTCCATCCACGCGCCGCCCCGCTTGCCTTCGCGCGCGTACAGGTCCAGATAGAACTGGCCGACCAGCGCGCCCTGCGCATCTTCCAGGCGATAGAAGCGCACGTCCTCATGCCAGACCGGCGCACGATCGAGCTTGACGGTCAGGCCATACAGGCTGTGGATCACATCGAACAGGCCGGCCAGCACCTTCGGCTCGGTGAAGTACTGCTTCACCTCCTGCTCGGAGAAGCTGTAGCGCGCCTGCTTGAGTTTTTCGCTGGCGTAGGCCAGATCCCAGGCCTGCAGTTCGTCCAGGCCCAGCGCATCGCGTGCGAAGGCTTCGAGTTCGGCGCGATCGCGTTGCGCATACGGCTTGGCGCGCACCGCCAGATCGCGCAGGAAGCCCATCACTTCGTCCGGGCTTTGCGCCATCTTGGTGGCGACCGAATACTCCGCGTAACTGGCAAACCCGAGCAGCTGCGCCAGCTCGGCGCGCAGGGCCAGAATACGATCGATAGTGGCGCTGTTGTCCAGCGCCGCATCGCCGAACTCGGAGGCGCGCTCGGCGTTGGCGCGATACAGCCGCGCGCGCAGTTCGCGATTGTCCGCATCGGTCTGCACCGGCAGGTAGCACGGCATCTGCAAGGTGAGCTTCCAGCCCGGCACGCCGTCCTTTTCGGCAGCGGCGCGTGCCGCGGCGACCACTTCGGCCGGCAGGCCGGACAGCTCGCTTTCGTATTCGCTCACGTACGACCATGCATCGGTGGCATCGAGCACGTTCTGCGAAAACTTGGCGGCCAGCGCGGACAGTTCTTCCTGGACCTGCGCAAACCGGGCCTTGGACGCGTCATCCAGCTCGGCACCGCCGAGGCGGAAATCGCGCAGCGCGTTTTCCAGCACCTTGCGCCGCGCGGCGTCGTAGTGCGCCGCCTCCGGCGCGTCGGCCAGCGCCTTGTACTGCGCGTACAGCGCCAGGTTCTGCGCCAGCGCACTGCCGAAGCGGCTGAGCTTGGGCAGGTTGCTGTTGTAGGCCTCGCGCAGCTCCGGCGTGTTGACCACCGCCTGCAGATGGCCGACCTGGCCCCAGGCGCGCCACAGCCGCTCGGTGGCATCGTCCAGCGGCACCACGAAGCTGTCCCAGCTGACCGGGCTGACCTGCTCGGCCGCTTTCACTGCGGCCTCGGCGTCGGCCAGCAGTTGATCGATCGCCGGGCCCACGTGCTCGGGGCGGATCGCATCGAAGGACGGCAGTCCGGACAGGTCGAGCAGCGGGTTGGTCATGGGGCGCTCCGGCAGTGGACTGGATCAGGAATCAGGATGAGGCGCTGGCAGAGGTTGCGATACGCAACGGTTTTGCCAGCGGCGTGCAGGATATGGCGGTCATTCCAGCGCTGCACAAGGCAGCGCCGGCAAGTCGCCGCCATTGACGGCGATGGCAATGGCCGCATCGCTGTCGGTGACGTCGATGTCGCGCGCCGCGTACCAGGCCGGGTCGTAGTAGCTGTGCGCGTAGCGCTCGCCGGCATCGCACAGGATGGTGACGATGGAGCCGCTGCGGCCGGCCTGGCGCATGCGCTGGGCGGCCTGCAGCACGCCGACGAAGTTGGTGCCGGTGGAACCACCGACGCGGCGGCCGAGCGTGGCGCTGACATGGCGCATCGCCGCCAGGCTCAGGGCGTCGGGCACCTTGATCATCATGTCCACGCAGCTGGCGATGAAGCTGGACTCCACCCGCGGGCGGCCGATGCCTTCGATGCGCGAGCCGCCGGTGATGGCCAGCTCCTTGGGGCACTGCCCGTCCACCGCGCGGCAATAACCGTCGAAGAACACCGACACTTCCGGGTCGGCGCACAGGATGCGGGTGGCATGGCGCCGATAGCGCACATAGCGGCCCAGCGTGGCGCTGGTGCCGCCGGTGCCGGGGCTGCAGACGATCCAGTCGGGAATCGGATGCGGCTCCTCGGCCAGCTGCTTGAAGATCGATTCGGCGATGTTGTTGTTGGCGCGCCAGTCGGTGGCGCGCTCGGCGTAGGTGAACTGGTCCATGAAATGGCCGCCGGTCTCGCGTGCGAGCTGGTGCGAGGCACTGTCCAGATCGCAGGCACGCTCGACCAGGTGGCAGCGGCCGCCCTGGAACTGAATCGCGGCGATCTTTTCCGGCGAGGTCGACGCCGGCATCACCGCGATGAAGGGCACACCCAGCAGCCGCGCGAAATAGGCCTCGGAAATGGCGGTCGAGCCACTGGACGCCTCGATCACCGGCCGCCCCGCACGCAGCCAGCCGTTGGTCAGCGCATACAAAAACAGCGAGCGCGCCAGCCGGTGCTTGAGGCTGCCGGTCGGGTGGCTGGACTCGTCCTTGAAATACAGGTCGATGCCCGGAAAGCCCGGCAGGTCCATCGGAATCAGGTGGGTGTCGGCCGAACGGTTGAAATCGGCCTCGATCTTCTGGATGGCGGCGGCCACCCACTGGCGCTGCGACATGGCAGGACTGTGCGGCGAAGGAAGCGCCAATTCTACCGATGCCTGGCGCGTGGCCACGGCGGGCGGGTCATCGGGCGGACAGCTGGGCGCCGGTGCTATGCTGGCCGCACCTGTCCGCCGCCCTGACTGCCCGTGCTGCGTTGCCTGCTCCGCCTGCTGCTGTGCCTGTGCCTGGTTGCCAATACGGCCACCGGCGCCTGGGCGTCGGTGGGCATGGCGCTGCCGGCCATGGCCTCGGCCGGGACGGCGTCGGCCTCAGCGATGGCGCACGCGGCGATGCCGGCCGCGTTGCCGTGCCATGAGGACACGCAGCCACCCGCTGCGGCGCATACCCCGGACCAGGCCAGGCACGCGCACGCGGCCGATTGCTGCAAGCTGGGCAGCTGCGATTGCCTGCAGCACTGCAGCCTCGCCCTGCTGACCCTGCCTGCGGTGCCCACCGGCCTGCCTGGCCGCCCCACCCTGCCTGCCACCCTGGCCGAAGGACGCGGCAGCCCGGTGCCCGAGCAACCGGTTCGACCTCCCATCGCCTGAGCGCTGACGGCCTTGGCCGTCCTCGGTCCCGCGCGCGTGTTGCGCGGGTTTCCCAGCGATGCATGCGCCCGCCTTCAGTGGTGGGCCGCAGTGGAGATGTCATGTCGTTCGATCCAACTTCTTTCGATCCACCCTCCAATGGGGGCCTGAGCCGACGCCGCTTCGTGCAAGGCCTTGCCCTGGGCGGCGTTGCCGCCACCGGCGGGCTGTGGCGCAGCGCTGCACGTGCCGCCCCCCCGGCGACGCCCGAGTTGCGTGGCAGCAGCCAATCGCTGCAGATCGGCCGCATGCCGGTCAACCTCACCGGGCGCAAGCGCAGCGCCATCACCGTCAACCAGAGCCTGCCGGCGCCCACGCTGCGCTGGCGCGAGGGCGACACGGTCAGCGTGCGCGTGCGCAATGCGCTGGCCGACCAACCCGCCTCGGTGCACTGGCACGGCCTGTTGCTGCCGGCCAACATGGATGGCGTGCCGGGGATGAGTTTCGACGGCATCGCGCCGGGCCAGGAGTATCACTACCGCTTCGCGCTGCGCCAGTCCGGCACTTACTGGTATCACAGCCATTCGATGTTCCAGGAGCAGGCTGGCTTGTATGGCGCCATCGTCATCGACCCGCTGGCGCCGCCGCCGTATCGGCACGACCGCGAGCATGTGGTGCTGCTCTCGGACTGGACCGACCTGGACCCGGCCGCGCTGTTCCGGCGGCTCAAGCAGATGCCCAGCCACGACAACTACGCGCAGCGCACGGTGGGCGATTTCCTGCGCGATGCGCGCGACGACGGCTTGCGCGCGACACTGGCCGATCGCGGCATGTGGGGGCGCATGCGCATGACCCCGACCGACCTGTCCGACGTCAACGCCAACACCTATACCTACCTGCTCAATGGCGTCTCCCCGGCCGGCAACTGGACCGGGGTGTTCAGACCCGGCGAGAAGGTGCTGCTGCGTTTCATCAACGGCTCGTCGATGACCTACTTCGACATCCGCATCCCCGGCCTGCGCATGACCGTGGTGGCCGCCGACGGCCAGTACGTGCATCCGGTCAGCGTGGACGAGCTGCGCATCGCCGCGGCCGAAACCTTCGACGTGCTGGTCGAACCCATCGGCCAGGATGCGTTTACGTTGTTCGCGCAGGACATGGGCCGCACCGGCTTCGCCTGCGGCACGCTGGCGGTGCGGCATGGGTTGCAGGCGCCGATACCAGCGCTGGACCCGCGCGCGATCTTGACCATGCAGGACATGGGGCACGGCGATGGCATGCACCATGCGGTACCGCCGATGCACGGCGCCGCCGGGATGCAGGCCGCGCATGCGGGGCATTCCATGCACACGCATGACGCTGCCCCGGCGGATGCGCACGACAAGACGCCACGCCACCCTGCCAGCGAAGATGGCAATCCCTTGATCGACATGCGCAGCAATGCCACCTTACCGCGCCTGGACGACCCTGGCGTTGGCCTGCGCGACAACGGCCGCCGGGTGCTGTGCTACGCCGACCTGCACAGCCTGTTCGAGGATCCGGACGGACGCGAGCCCGGGCGCGAGATCGAACTGCATCTGACCGGGCATATGGAGAAATTCGCCTGGTCGTTCGACGGCATCGCCTTCGCCTCGGCAGAGCCCTTGCGCCTGCAGTACGGCGAGCGGCTGCGCATCGTGCTGGTCAACGACACCATGATGCAGCACCCCATCCACCTGCACGGCATGTGGAGCGATCTGGAAGACGCCGACGGCAACTTCCAGGCGCGCAAGCACACCATCGACATGCCGCCCGGCACGCGCCGCAGCTATCGCGTCCGCGCCGATGCGCTGGGCCGCTGGGCCTACCATTGCCATCTGCTGTACCACATGGAAGCGGGCATGATGCGCGAAGTGCGGGTGGAGGCATGAGCGCACTGCATACGCAACACGTGGCGCTGCTCGCACTACTGCTGAGCGCATCGGCTGCTGCACAGGAGCATCAGCATGCGGCGATGGCGTCATCCGCGCATGCCGATGACGCGCATGCAATGCAGATGGCTGAGCAGGCAACGGCGTCCCAGCCGCAGACGTCCATCGCGACAGAGACATCGCCGTCATCCGCGCAGGTGAGCGCAGATGCAATGCAGATGGATCATGCGCATCTGCACCACGCGCAGCACTCCAGCACCACATCGGCATCGGCATCGACAAACGCTGCTGACGGCACGCCTGCGCAACGCGCGGTACACGCCGACGTTTCGGCAGTGCCGACATCGACGCACCACGCCGGCATGCAGCACGCCGATGTCCAGCACGCCACACGCCAGCCCTCTGCCAATCCGCAACTGGACCCCACCCTGCGATCACAGGTAGACAGCGACCACGACGCGATGGAGCACGCGTCCATGGAGCATGCGTCGATGCAACATGGACAGGCGCAGCACGGGGCGATGGATCACGCCGCGATGGAACACGCGCCGCATCCCGAAGCAACGACGCAAACACCGGCATCACCCACCGCCAGCGCAGTGCCACGCATGCCGATCCCCGAGCCCACGGCCGAGGAAATCGCTGCGGCATTCGCACCCCTGCAGCACCATGCGATGCACGCGCCAGGCATCAATCACTACGTACTGCTCGATCGGCTGGAAGCCTTCGACACCACGCGCGGCAGTGGCCAGGACTGGGAAGCACGCGCCTGGATCGGTGGCGATATCGACCGGCTCTGGTTGCGCAGCGAAGGTGAGCGGCAGGACGGGCGCACGCAGGCCGCATCGGTGGAGGCGTTCTATGGCCACGCCATCTCGCCATGGTGGGATCTGCTGGTCGGTGCACGCCAGGACATCGGGGCGGGCGAGCATCGCAGCTGGGCCGCCTTCGGCGTGCAGGGACTGGCACCCTACAAGTTCGAGACCGAAGCCACGCTCTACGTCGGCAGTGGCAGCCGCGCAGCCTTGCGGCTGGAGGGCGAGTACGAGGTGCTGCTCACCAACCGGCTGATCCTGCAACCGCGCGTGGAAGCCAGCATCGCCCTCACCGATGATGACCGGCGCGGCGTCGACAGCGGCCTGGAGCAGGTCGAGGTCGGCCTGCGGCTGCGCTACGAAATCACCCGCCGCTTCGCGCCCTATATCGGCTGGGTGCACAGCCGCAGTTTCGGCGACACCGCCCGCCGCGCTGCGATCGACGATGAGCCTGCACGCGACAGCCGGTTCGTCGCCGGCGTGCGCATCTGGTTCTGAGACAGCCGGTGTGCGCATGGGCCTGGCCATCGGGATTCCAATGCAGGCCCATGCCACGCGCTTGACCAGCGCAAGTCGTGCTGTCGCGCGCGATCGATCAGAGCGCGAGTGCCAGATCACCGACGCGCACCCTGCAGACATACCGACAACCCCTGCCCCGCTACCATCGGCACCCAGCGCAGCCCGACCTGCCACCACATTCCACCGAGGAGACCACAATGCCTTTGACCGACCTGCAACACGTCCCCGGCGCCAGCGCCGCACCTGCCGACACCGCCGGTTTCGTGTTCAACCACACCATGCTGCGCATCAAGGATGCGCAGCGTTCGCTGGATTTCTACACGCGCGTGCTGGGCTTCCGCCTGCTGGATGCGCGCCATTTTGCCGATGCGCAGTTCAGCCTGTACTTCCTGGCCCTGCTGCCCGACGGCACCGCGATCCCCGACGACGATGCCGCGCGTCGGCTGTGGATGGCCGGCATCCCCGGCGTGCTCGAGCTCACCCACAACCACGGCACCGAAACCCAGGACGGCCCGGTCTACCACGACGGCAACAGCGACCCACGCGGCTTCGGCCACATCTGCATCTCGGTACCGGACATCCACGCCGCCTGCGCGCGTTTCGACAGCCTCAACGTGCCGTACCAGAAACGCCTGGAAGACGGCCGCATGAAGCACCTGGCCTTCATCAAGGACCCGGACGGCTACTGGGTGGAGATCATCTCCAATACGCCGCTGGCGTAACGCATAACGCCGCATGGCAAGGTGCCCGGAGTTCCCGGGCACCGACTATTTCAAGCATTACGCTACCGGCACTTGCCACCAAACGCCGCGCGCGAACAGGCTGCGCCAGCGGAGACCACCGCTCCCGCGTGTGTCCGCGCGCCATGCACCCAGATGCGGGTGCCATCGTGCGCCACGACGCCGGGCGGGACGTCGCCAGCCATTGCGGCACCGCTCAGCACCGAGGTCGCCACCGCAATAAACGCTTTCATGGATTCCTTCCCCTGGAAACAGCGTCGCATTGCGTGTCCCCCACGCAATGCGACATGGCACTGTCAGATCGCGCGGACAGCGATCAACCGCACAGTGCTTTGGTCCATCAGACAACGGTCCGCAGTCGGCTAGAACGCTCAGTTGCGGGCTGAGTGTGAGCGCATCGTGCGCACTTGGCAGTCGGGGCGGTCCCCACATCTGTCGGGACCGCCCCGGAAGTGACGCTTAGCTACGCATGCAGCAGTCCGCCGTGACTGCGCTGCCACTGGCGCGGCGGGCGCAATGCGGCAAGTGTGCTGACCAGTTCGCGGTAGGTCCCGGCCAACTGTGCAAACAGGCCTGCATCGCTGTAGCGCGTGTCGGCCACTTCGAAATATGCGCCGCGGCCCAGTTCGATGAAGTAGTCGACGCTGAGCCGGCGGCGCTGCGCGATCCCGGGAAACAGGCCTGCAATCAGCAGGCATTGATCTCCGATGTCGCGCAATGCATCCGCCCGCAGACTGCCGATCTGGTCCTGCGCGTGCAGCCAGGCCAGCGCCTGGGTGCGCGAGACCAGCTGCGCATCGCGCTGCAGGCGCAGCAGCACGAACACCAGATAGTGCTCGCGCGATTCGTCCAGCGGGTGTGCGATCCGCTGCCCGGCCTCACGTACCAACGCCTGCCACAACTCCGCCGGCGCGCCCTGTTTGAAAGACTCGTGCATACGTCCTCCTGCGTGATGGGACCCTCGCAACAAGCGTATGCATAACCTGGGCCATCGCGTTGGCAGCCGGACCGGTCGTCTGCCAATCTTCCATCACTGCCGCATCGATCGCGTCCTGCGCCCGCTGGCGCGACGCGGTGGCCCATCCACCTGTAGGTCATGGCGACGCATGCCGCCGCACCGTCACCCGATGCCAGGGCGCAACCGAGGGGAGGCTGGCCAGATGCGGCGGGCAGTCGTCTGCAGGTGCGGTGGAGAACCGCCATGCACGTGGGTGGATGCCGTAGCTGGCAGCGACTGCGCTCGCGTTGCACCGAGCGCAGCTCTTCGATCAGCTGCGCCTACCTACTCCACCGTCACCGACTTGGCCAGGTTACGCGGCTTGTCCACATCGGTGCCGCGCGCCAGTGCGGTGTGATACGCCAGCAGCTGCACCGGAATGGTGTGGATCACCGGCGACAGCACGCCAGCATGGCGCGGGGTACGGATCACGTGCACGCCTTCGGATTCGCTGAAGTGGCTGTCCTGGTCGGCGAACACGAACAGCTCGCCGCCGCGTGCACGCACCTCCTGCATGTTGGACTTGACCTTCTCCAGCAGGCGGTCATTGGGCGCGATCACCACCACCGGCATCGCCGCGTCCACCAGCGCCAGCGGGCCGTGCTTCAACTCGCCGGCCGGATACGCTTCGGCGTGGATATAGGAGATTTCCTTGAGCTTGAGCGCGCCTTCCAGCGCGATCGGGTAATGCAGGCCGCGGCCGAGAAACAGTGCGTTTTCCTTGACCGAGAAACGCTCGGCCCAGGCCATGATCTGCGGCTCCAGATTCAGCGCGTGCTGCACGCTGCCGGGCAGAAAGCGCAGCTGCTCCAGATAGTCCGCCTCTTCGGCTTCGCCGATGCGTCCGTGCAATTTTCCCAGCACCATGGTCAGCTGGAACAGCACCGCCAGCTGGGTGGTGAATGCCTTGGTCGAGGCGACGCCGATCTCGGCACCGGCACGCGTGTAGCAGACCAGTTCGCTGGCGCGCGGGATGGCGCTTTCGGGCACGTTGCAGATCGACAGCGTGTGCAGATGTCCCAGCGACTTGGCGTATTTCAGCGCTTCCATCGTGTCCAGCGTTTCGCCGGATTGGGAGATGGTGACGATCAGATGTTTCGGGTTGGCGTAGGCGGCGCGATAGCGGTACTCGCTGGCGATCTCCACGCTGCACGGCAGCCCGGCGATCGCCTCGATCCAGTAGCGCGCGGTCATGCCGGCGTAATAGCTGGTGCCGCAGGCCAGGATCTGCACGCCTTCGATGTCGCGCAACACCGCTTCGGCAGTCGGGCCGAACAGGGACGCAGGGAAGCCCTTGGCATCGATCGCCGCTTCGATGGTATCGGCCAGCGCACGCGGCTGCTCGTGGATTTCCTTCTGCATGAAATGGCGGAACGGGCCCAGTTCCAGCGATGCCAGCGACACATCCGACAGATGCAGCGGGCGCTCGACCGGCGCGTCGTTGCCATCGAAAATGCGCACGCCATCGCGGCGCAACTCGGCGGTGTCGCCCTCTTCCAGGAAGATCACCTGGCGGGTGGCCTGCACGATGGCCGAGACATCGGAGGCGACGAAGTTCTCGCCCTCGCCCACGCCGATCAGCAACGGGCAGCCCATGCGCGCGCAGACGAAGCGCTCCGGCTCGGCCTGGCTCATCACCGCCAGCGCATAGGCACCGGTGAGTTCCTTGACGGTGCGTTGCAGCGCGGTCAACAGGTCGCCTGCACTGCCTAGATGGTGATGGATCAGATGCGCGATGACCTCGGTATCGGTCTGCGACTCGAAGGTGTAGCCGAGCGCGCGCAGCTTCTCGCGCTGCTGCTCGTGGTTTTCGATGATGCCGTTGTGCACCAGCGCCACGCCGTCACTGATGTGCGGGTGCGCATTGGCCTCGGTGACGCCGCCATGTGTGGCCCAGCGGGTGTGGCCGATGCCCAGCGTCGCGCCGAACTGCTCGGCCTGCGCCGCCTGCGCCATCTCCGCCACACGCCCGGTGCGACGCACGCGGCGCACCTGGTCGCCATCGAGCACGGCGATGCCGGAGGAATCGTAGCCGCGGTACTCCAGACGCTTGAGTCCCTCGATCAGGACCGGGACCACGTCGCGCCCGGCGATCGCTCCGACAATGCCGCACATAGGACAACCCTTGAGGACGAAGCCGCGCATTTTAGCGTGTCCGCTCTTGTCCGCTGCATGACCATGCCCGGACAACCTGTCCGCAGCGGTGTCCGCGGACACTGCGGACACCGCTCGCCAGCCCATAAAGATGATTGCTTTCAATCACTTGAAGGTTGGCACACGTCCTGCTTTATCGCAGTGACGCCACCGAGCCAGCCGACCATGATTCGCGATACCTCCGCCCAGGACCAGGTTCTCCGTACACCCGCCCAGAGCGCGCCCTGGCGCCGCTGGCTATGGCCCGGCATCGCGGTGGTCGCGGTACTGGCCGGCATCGGCTGGGCGGTCACCGCGTGGAGCGCCGGCAGCCGTTCGTTCGATGCCAGCCGGGTGCGGATTGCCACCGTCAGCCAGGGTGACCTGGTGCGCGACATCGCCGCCGATGGCCGCGTCATCGCCGCCAACAGCCCCGTGCTGTACGCCATCTCGGCCGGCACGGTGACGCTGAGCGTGGTGGCAGGCGACGTGGTCAAGCAGGGCCAGGAGCTGGCGCGCATCGACAGCCCGGAACTGCGCAGCAAGCTGGCCCAGGAGCAGGCCACGCTGGCAGGCCTGGAAGCCGAATCCAGCCGCGCCGGGCTGGACGCCACGCTGGCCCGCGCCAACGCCAGCAAGCTCACCGACCAGGCCAAGATCGACAAGCAGGCTGCCGCGCGCGACCTGGAGCGCTACCAGCGCGGCTACGATGGCGGCGCGGTGCCGCAGGTGGAACTGGCCAAGGCGCAAGACACCTTGAAGAAGACCGACATCGACCTGCAGCACGCCGAGCGGGATGCGTCGCTGAAGAGCCAGGGGGCAGACCTGGATTCGCGCAACAAGCGCCTGCTCGCCGACCGCCAGCGCGCGGTGGTGGCCGAAGTGCAGCGCCAGGTCGATGCGCTCACGCTGCTGTCGCCGTTCGATGGCCAGGTCGGCCAGGTGCAGGCGGTGCAGCACACCCAGGTCGCGGCAAACGCGCCGATCCTGGGCGTGGTGGATCTGTCCAAGTTCGAAGTCGAGATCAAGGTGCCGGAAAGTTTTGCGCGCGACCTGGCCATCGGCATGCCGGCGCAGCTCACCAGCGGCAGCGGCGAACCGTTCCCGGGCGCCATCTCGGCGGTGTCGCCGGAAGTGGTCAACGGCGAAGTCACCGCACGCATCCGCTTTGCCGACAAGCAGCCGCCCGGCCTGCGCCAGAGCCAGCGCATGAGCGCACGGGTGGTGATGGACACGCGCCGCAACGTGCTCAAGGTCGAGCGCGGCCCGTTCGTCGAACAATCCGGCGGCAGCTACGCCTATGTGATGGATGGCAACACCGCGGTGCGCCGACCGGTGCGCATGGGGGTCAGCAGCCTGGGCGAGGTGCAGGTGCTGTCCGGGCTGCAGGTCGGCGACCGCGTGGTGGTCTCCGGTGCAGACAACTTTGGCGATGCGCCACGCGTCACCGTCCACTAGAAAGCGGCCACTACGCAGCCTTACACACGCCTGACGACCGCGCGCCACGTTGCGGTCGCCACTCTAAAGCTCTTTCGCACCTACCTCTCTTGCAAAGGACTCGGCAATGCTCAAGATGCAATCGGTCTCCAAGGTCTTCCGCACCGAACAGGTGGAAACGCATGCACTGCGTTCGCTGGACCTGCATGTGCGCGAAGGCGAATTCGTCGCGGTCACCGGCCCCTCCGGCTCGGGCAAGACCACCTTCCTCAACCTGGCCGGGCTGCTGGAGACCTTCACCAGCGGGCAGTACCTGCTCGACGGCGAGGACGTCAGCCATCTGTCCGACGATGCGCGTTCGCGCCTGCGCAACCGCAAGATCGGTTTCATCTTCCAGGGCTTCAACCTGATTCCCGACCTCAACCTGTTCGACAACGTCGATGTGCCGCTGCGTTATCGCGGCATGGCTGCGGCCGAGCGCAAGCAGCGCATCGAAGAGGCCTTGACCAAGGTCGGCCTGGGCTCGCGCCTGAAGCACTACCCCACCGAACTGTCGGGCGGCCAGCAGCAACGTGCCGCCATCGCCCGCGCATTGGCCGGCAGCCCGCGCCTGCTGCTGGCCGACGAGCCCACCGGCAACCTCGACTCGCAGATGGCACGCGGGGTGATGGAACTGCTGGAAGAGATCAACAGCCAGGGCACCACCATCGTGATGGTCACCCACGACCCGGAACTGGCCGCACGCGCGCAGCGCAACGTGCACATCGTCGACGGCCAGGCCACCGATCTGGAACGCAACCCCGCCCTGATGCGCGCGCGCCACAGCGCCCCCACCCTGGCCGAATAAGAGGCACATCCCATGTTCGGCTACTACTTCAATCTGGCGTTACGCAGCTTCCGCCGCAACAAGATACTGACCGCACTGATGGTGCTTGCGATCGCGCTGGGCATCGGCGCCAGCATGACCACCTTGACGGTGTTCTATGTGCTGTCGGGCGATCCGATTCCGCAAAAGAGCGATCGGTTGTTCAGCGCATTGGTGGACCCATACCCCAAGGCAGGCTACCAGCCGGGAGAAGAGCCTGGCGACCAGGTCACTCGCTTTGATGCCGAAACGCTGCTGCGCGAAAAACGTGCAAAACGGCAAGCGCTGATGACCGGTGGAAGAGTGGCGATCGAGCCCGACAAGAACGGTATGACTGCCTTCAAATCGGAAGTGCGCTTTACGTCGGCAGATTTCTTCCCGATGTTCGAAACACCTTTCCTGTATGGCCAAGGCTGGTCGGCCGGTAGCGACGCGGGCCACGAACGCGTTGCGGTGATCACCAAGGAACTCAACGACAAACTGTTCGACGGCAGCAATAGTGTCGGCCGCGACCTGCGCATGGACAAGAACACCTTTCGTATCGTTGGTGTTCTCAATGACTGGAAAGTCAACCCACGTTTCTATGATGTCACCAACAGCTACGGCTCGAGCGAGCAAGTGTATCTGCCATTCTCCGTCGCAATGGATCTGAAGATGGACCATTACGGCGGTATGAATTGCTATGGTAAAAACGACAACAGCGATCAGACAGCGCTCAACGCGTCCTGCACATGGATGCAGTACTGGGTGGAGCTTGACAGCCCAGCGCAGGCCGGCGACTACAAAGCCTACCTGGATAACTACTCCGATCAGCAGCGCGCTGCGGGGCGCTTTGAACGTCCGAACAATACCCGCCTGCGCAACGTGATGGAGTGGCTGGACTACAAGGAAGTGGTCCCGAGCGACGTCCGGCTGCAGCTATGGCTGGCGATGGGCTTCCTGCTGGTGTGCCTGCTCAATACCGTGGGGTTGCTACTCGCCAAGTTCCTGCGCCGCAGTGGAGAGATCGGCGTGCGTCGTGCCCTGGGTGCCTCACGCGGTGCCATCTTTGCGCAATGCCTGGTCGAAGCCGGAACCATCGGACTTGCGGGCGGCATGGCAGGGCTTGGGCTGGCATGGTTTGGGTTGTGGGTCGTGCGCCAACAACCTGTCGACTACGCCAAGCTTGCGCACCTGGATCCGAAGATGTTGTTGCTCACCTTCGCATTGGCGCTCGTTGCCAGCCTGTTGGCCGGCTTGCTGCCCTCCTGGCGTGCCATCCAGGTTGCGCCCGCGCTACAGCTCAAAGCGTCCTGACCACCAGGCCCGCCGCCCGGCGGCGGGCACGGCCTCTTATCCGAAGGTACTGCCCATGGACATCCGCCCCATCATTTCCACCCTGCGCCGTCACAAGACCGCAGCAGCATTGATCGTGCTCGAGATCGCACTCGCCTGCGCCATCATCTGCAATGCCATGTTCTTGATCGGCAACCGCATCGAGACGCTGCAGCAACCCAGCGGCATCGCCGAATCGGAACTGGTCAGCATCCAATTGGGGGGCATCGGCACCCAGGTCAATGCAGAAGCGCGCACACGCGAAGACCTGGCTGCACTGCGCAGCCTGCCAGGTGTCCGCAGCGCGATCGTCATCAACCAGATTCCCTTTGTTCATTACTCATGGAACAGCAGCATCTCTCTGACGCGTGAACAAGAGCGCCAGACACTTAGCGCTGCCCAATACATGGCCAGCGAAGGCACCCTCGGCACGCTTGGCCTGCAACTGGTGGCGGGGCGTGATTTCACCGCAAGCGAATTCATCGATATGGCACAGGCCAATAACGACAGGTCCATCGACCAAAAAGGCCTGTCAGTGATCATCACCCAGCGCATGGCCGACAAGCTATTCCCCTCGCAAAATGCATTGGGAAAGACAGTCTATGCAGGCGATACCGCACTCCACATCATCGGCATCGTGCAGACACTGGCGCGCCCCACCAACAACAGCGCCGGCGGTGTTGATCAAAGCAATTACTCGATGTTGCTGCCACTGCGCATCGACTACACCGCAGGCCAGTACATTATTCGTGTCACCGACCCAACGCGGCGGGCAGAAGTGCTGCAATCTGCCGTCGCTGCGCTGATGAAATTAGACAATAGCCGGCTGGTCCTGAAACAAGAGACGTACAGCGACATTCGGACGGAATATTTCGAGAATGATCGCGCAATGGTGTGGCTACTTGGCGCGGTCTGCATCGCGCTACTGATCGTCACCGCACTGGGCATCGTCGGCCTGGCCAGCTTCTGGGTGCAGCAACGCACCAAGCAAATCGGGATTCGGCGTGCCCTGGGTGCCACACGCGGTCAGATCCTGCGCTATTTCCAGATCGAAAACTTCCTGCTGGCCTCGGTCGGCATCGTGCTCGGCATGTTGCTGGCGTACTCCATCAACATCTGGCTGATGGACCGCTACGAGTTGCCACGCCTGCCGGTGCTGTATCTGCCGATCGGCGCGCTATTGCTCTGGGCGCTGGGCCAGATCGCCGTGTTCTGGCCCGCCCGGCGCGCCGCGCTGGTGCCGCCGGCAGTGGCAACGCGCAGCGCGTGAGGTGACACAGATGCCGATCGAACCCCGCAAAGACGTCCGGTGATGTTGCATTACTGCCTGCAACTGGCCTGGCGCAGCCTGTTGCGCACCCCGATCGCCAGCACCCTGGTGGTACTGGCAATCGGTCTGGGCATCGGTGCGAGCATGACTATGCTGACGGTCCTGCATGTCATGTCGCGCGATCCGTTGCCAGGCAGAAGTCAGCTGCTCTACACCCCACATCTGGATCCGCTGCCCCTGGACCTTCCACGCACGCGGGAATGGGGCGACCCGTCGGACAATCTGACCTGGCCAGATGCGATGGCCCTGCTACATGCAGGGCCGGCCGTCCATCAAGCGGCAATGGCGAGCGGGCAAGCGCTGATCTGGCCGGTGCCGGCCGCCACAGCCCCACTCGACCTCAACGGCCGCTATGCCACTGCAGGGTTCTTTGCGCTGTTCGGCATCTCGCTGCAACGTGGGCGCGGCTGGAGCGGGCAGGACGACCAGAACCACGCGCGCGTGATCGTGTTGAGCCAGCAGCTTGCAAACACCCTGTTCGGTTCACGCAATCCAATCGGCCAGACCGTCGCCGTCGGCGAGCAGCGCATCGGTCTTCGCGTTATTGGCGTCGTTGGCAAATGGAATCCGCAACCGCTCTTTTATGCAGACCCAAGCCGCAAGGGCGCCTTTGGCGACCAGGACGATTTCTTTCTGCCGCTCTCGACCGCGATGGAGCTTGAGCTGGACGCCGGCACCAGCATCAGCAGTTGGGAGACGCGCAGCGACAGCGGCGTCAGACAACTCCACACCCCATCCACCAGCTGGCTGCAGTTCTGGGTGCAACTGGATACCCCGCAACAGGTGGCCGCATACGAGCGTTTTCTCTACGACTATGCTGCGACCCAACACGCCAGCGGGCGCTTTCAGCGGCCACCGCAGACGGCCCGACTGTATTCGCTGATGGACTGGCTGGATCACCTGCAGATGGTGCCCAACGACCTGCGCCTGCAGACGCTGCTGGCCTTGGGGTTTCTGTGGATCTGCCTGATCAACGTGATTGCGCTGTTGCTGGCGAAATTCCTGCGCCGCCGTGGCGAGATTGGCGTGCGGCGCGCACTTGGCGCGCGCCGCGGCCACGTGATGCTGCAGTTCGGCACCGAAGCGGCGCTGATCGGCGTCGTGGGCGGCCTGCTGGGAACCGCGATCGCCGAAGTGGGGCTCTGGAGCGTGCGCCAGCGCCCCGACGACTATGCCGCGCTGGCGCACCTGGATGCACCCATGCTGCTGACCACCGTGGCGCTTGCCATCGTCGCCGCACTGCTTGCAGGACTGCTGCCGGCCTGGCGGGCCAGCCGCATCAACCCGGCCCTGCAGGTCAAGGACCTCTGAGATGCACCTGCCACTTCGCCCGATTCTTTCCAGCTTGGGACACCACCGCCTCACCGCCGGGCTGTTGGCCCTGCAGGTGGCGCTGACCTGTGCATTCGTCACCAATGCGGTATTCCTGATCGGCGACCGGATCGACAGACTGCGCACGGCGACCGGCTTGCCCGAAGACGAAGTATCGCTGGTCACCGTTCGCGGCCTGCACGCCAAGGCCGATGCGCCAGCGCAGTGGCAGGCGGACCTGATCGCGCTGCGCGGCATTCCCGGGGTCACGGCAGCCACCGCAATCGGAGCGACGCTGCCGTTGTCGGGTGGCGCCGACGACAGCGGCATCTGTGCCAATCAACGCGCACTGGAGCGCGCAATCGCACTGCGATCCAGCGGCGCTGCCGGCTGCGTCGACGCCAGCTACTACACCGGCTCGCCCGGCTTCGTGCAGGCCATGGGCGCACGCCTAATCGCCGGCCGCGATTTTCGACCGGACGAGTATTCCGGTGCCACGCCGGGCGCGATCATCGTCACCCGCTCGCTGGCGCAGCAACTCTGGCCAGATCAGCTGGCCGTTGGCAAAACGCTGTACGGATGGGACAGCCAAAGCACCGTCGTCGGCGTGGTGGAGGACCTGCTGCGGCCAAGGCTGCGCAAGCCCGAGCTCGATCATCTGGTGGCCTTGTCGCCGCAACTCCCCAGCGGCAATCAGACGCACTATCTATTGCGCAGCGCGCCGGAGGACCGCGGTCGCGTGCTGGCGCAGGTGGCCGGCGTGCTGGCCGGATCAGGCCCGTTGCGGCTGGTCCCGGGCGACAAGCAACGCAGTTTTGCGCAGATACGCGCACGCTATTTCCAACGCGATACGACGATGATCGGCCTGTTGCTCGCGGCGACCACGGGCCTGCTGTTTGTCACCGCCCTGGGCATCGGAGGACTGGCCAGTTTCTGGGTCGAGCAGCGGACGCGACAGATCGGCATCCGTCGCGCCATTGGTGCAACCCGTGGCGATATCCTGCGTTACTTCCAGGCGGAAAACCTGCTGATCGTCGGCAGCGGCAGCGCCCCGGGCATGCTGCTGGCAGTGCTGCTCAACCAATGGCTGATGCTCCGTTACGACGCGGTGCCCCTGCCGCCACTTTACTTACCCGCCGGTGCGGTGACCGTGCTGCTGCTCGGCCAGCTTGCGGTGCTGTGGCCTGCACGACGCGCTGCGGCAGTGGCCCCGGCGATTGCGACACGCAGTGCATGAGGCGCCCGGCCTGCCGGATGCCGGCACGACAATCCTGCCTGCTGCTGCGATGATGCGATCTGTCTACCTCGTCCGTCCGTTCGCCCTCGCACTCCAACAAGGTTCCCGATGCCGCAGATCCTGATCATCGACGACAACACCGCCGTGGCCACTGCGCTGGAGGTGCTGTTTTCGTTGCACGACATCGAGGCGCGGCACGCGCATTCGCCGCAGGCCGGGTTGGCGCTGCTGGACGAGCAGGTGTTCGACCTGGTGATCCAGGACATGAACTTCACTGCCGACACCACCTCCGGCGAGGAAGGCGAAGCGTTGTTCACCCAGATCCGTCAGCGCCACCCGGACCTGCCGGTGATCCTGCTCACCGCCTGGACCCACCTGGGCAGCGCGGTGGGCCTGGTCAAGGCCGGGGCAGCCGACTACATCGCCAAGCCCTGGGACGACACCAAGCTGCTGACCACGGTCAACAACCTGCTGGAGCTGTCCGAAGCGCGCCGCGAGCTGGAACGTCGGCGCGCGCGCGAGCGGCGCGGCCGTGAGCAACTGACCCAGCGTTACGATCTGCGCGGGGCGGTGTTCGCCGACCCGGCCAGCGAACGCGCAATCGCGCTCGCCTGCCAGGTCGCACGCTCGGACCTGCCGGTGCTGATCACCGGCCCCAACGGCAGCGGCAAGGAGAAGATCGCCGAGATCATCCAGGCCAACTCGCCTGCCAGGCACGGCCCCTTCATTGCGCTCAATTGCGGCGCGTTGCCTGGCGAACTGATCGAAGCGGAGCTGTTCGGCGCCGAAGCCGGCGCATACACCGGCGCCAACAAGGCGCGCGAGGGCAAGTTCGAAGCCGCCGATGGCGGCACGCTGTTTCTGGACGAAATCGGCAACCTGCCGCTGGCCGGGCAGATGAAGCTGCTGCGCGTGCTGGAGACCGGCCGTTACGAGCGCCTGGGCTCCAACCGCGAACGTCATGCCAAGGTGCGGGTGATCAGCGCCACCAACGCCGATCTGCCGGCGATGATCCGCGATGGCAGCTTCCGCGAAGATCTGTACTACCGCCTCAACACGGTGGAAATCGCGTTGCCGGCCCTGGCCGAACGCCCTGGCGATATCGGCCCGTTGGCCGAGCACTTCCTGGCCGGCGAAAAACCCTTGTCCACGCAGGCACGCGATGCCTTGCAACGGCACGCCTGGCCCGGCAACGTGCGCGAGCTGCGCAACGTGCTGCAACGTGCGTCCCTGCTCGCGCAAGGTGCGCGCATCGAAGCCGGCGATCTGAACCTGCCGCGCGCGGCCGCAGCGCGCCCGGCCGCGCCGACCGCCGGCGAGCCGGATCGCGCCCGGATCGAGCAGGCACTGGCGCGCGCGCAGGGCGTCATCGCCCAGGCCGCCGCCGAGCTGGGGCTGAGCCGGCAGGCGCTGTACCGGCGCATGGACCGCTACGGCATCAGCCAGGAGTAAGCCTGAGCATGTGGCAGCCACGTTCCTTCACCTTCTCGCTGTTCCTGCGCCTGCTGCCGGTGCTGGTGCTGGCCGCCGCCCTGCCCTGGTTCACCGCGTACTGGCTGGATCGCGGCTGGGAAGTGGCGGTGATCTCCGCCATCGTGCTGCTGGCGACGATGTGGTGGAGCCTGCAACGCGCCACTGCACCGATGCGCTCGCTGTTCCGCGCCCTGGCCGGCACCACCAGCAGCTACCGCGATGGCGAATACAACTTCGGCGTGTACTGGCGCGGCAGCGACGAACTGGCGCAACTGGTGCAGGCGCATGCGGAACTGGGCGAGGTGCTGCGCGCGCAGCGGCGCAATCTGGTGCAACGCGAACTGATGCTCGACACCATGTTGCAGAACACCCCGGTGGCGATGCTGCTGGTCGTGGCCGGGGGCGATGGCGTGCGCCGCATCGGTTTCTCCAACAATGCCGCACGCAAGCTGTTGCACGACGGCCGCAAGCTCGAAGGTCAGCACCTGGACGACGTGCTCGCGCGCATGCCCGGCGAACTGCGCGATGCGCTGGCACGCGGCGGCGATTGCCTGTTCGCGGTGCGCGAGGACGGCGATGACGAAGACGACGAGCAGATCTATCACCTGTCACGCCGCAGTTTCCATCTCAATGGACGCGGCCACGAGCTGTTGCTGATCCGCACCTTGACCACCGAATTGCGGCGCCAGGAAGTGCAGACCTGGAAGAAGGTCATCCGCGTGATCAGCCATGAATTGAATAACTCGCTCGCACCGATCGCCTCGCTGGCGCATTCCGGCGCCGAGTTGCTGCGCCGCGAACGCACCGACCGGCTTGGCACGGTGTTCGAAACCATCGAAGAACGCGCCCGTCATCTGGAAGGTTTCATCCGCGGCTACGCGCGGTTTGCCAAGCTGCCGCAGCCGCAGTTGCAGACCATCGAATGGGCGCCGTTCCTGGAGCGTTTGCGGCAGCAGATTCCGTTCCAGCTGCAAGGCGCACTGAGCGATGTCTCCAGCCGCATCGATGCCGCGCAGATCGAGCAGGCGCTGCTCAACCTGCTCAAGAACGCGCACGAGGCCTGCAGCGAAGCGCAGCCGCCCAACAGCGATGTCGCCGTCCGCGTCACGCGCGTGCCGCAATGGCTGCGGATCGAAGTGCTGGACCGCGGCAACGGCATGAACGAGGCCGTGCTGCATAACGCACTGATGCCGTTCTATTCGACCAAGCGCAACGGCACCGGGCTCGGGCTTGCGCTCACCCGCGAGATCGCCGAAGCGCACGGCGGGCGCATCTCGCTGCACAACCGCGAACACGGCGGCTTGTGCGTCACCTTGCTGCTGCCGGCTGCGGCGGCCGGCTAGTTCGCTGCAAGCGATCGCAGCGTTCAATCGCCGCGCAGCGTCCCGCGCTCCTGGATCCGCGGCTGTTTCAACGCACCGCAGGCATCGTCGGCACCGCTGGTGCGGGTGGCGGCGATGGCGCCGTAATAGCCGGCTCCCACGGTATTGTCGACGAACTGCCCGCCTTGCGACGGACATTCGCCATCGGGCTTGATCCAGTCCGAAAACGCCGCGTACTTGCCGGCCCGGACGAAACGGTTGGTCGCCACGTAGGTATTGTCGGAGGCATCGCGGGTACGCACGGCATCGCCGTTGACCTCGGTGAAGGTATTGCCTTCGATGCGGTTTCCGGAGGAGTGGCGCGCCAGGTAGATCGCGTGCACGAAACCCGAGGTCCGGGTGTCGTTTTCGATGGACACAAAGCGATTGCGTTCGATGCGGTTGTCGCGCGAGTTCTGCAGGCGGATCGCCGCGAACGAATAGGCGGCCTCGCTGCTGCTGCCATGGATGCCACCGATCCGCTCGAAGGTCATGTTGCGGATGACGTTGCCGCTGTTGCCGTCGGCGCTGCGCTTGCTGCTGCCCAGGTCCATCGCCATCCAGTAATTGCTGACCCTCAACCCGGCGAAGGTCAGCCGGGTGGCGGCATCACCGCCGCCCTTCAGCGTGAACCAGGTCGCACCGCCGCGTCCGTCGAACCACGGTGGCGCGGCCGCATCCGGCGCAGCGATGAAGCGAATGGGCGCCCCGTTGGTGAAGGTCCATTGCACCGACTGTTGCAGATACGTGCCTGCGGCAATCACCACGTCCACCGCACCGCCCGGCCGCTGCTCCAGCAGCCGTTGCTGGGCAGCCGCCAGGCTCCGCAACGCGGTCGCTGCGCTGGTGCCCGCCGCCGCATCGTTGCCGTCCGGCGCCAGATACAGCCGGTAGGTCTGCGCATGGGCTGACATGGGCAGCAGTGCCGCCAATGTCAGCAGTAATGTCACCCGCAGCGCGCAACGTGACGTTTGCATCGTGCACCTCGTGATCGGTCGTGGCGGGCGTTGCCTGTGCACGGCACCACTGCACAGCGGCGGCCCGCCCCTTGCAGCGACGTGCAGCCACGCCACACGCCTGGAAAACACGCTATTTCTTGGTCGGGCGTTCCCAACCTTCGATCACCGTCTGCCGTGGCCGCGCCACACTGAGCTGGTGGGGTGGTGCATCGCGCGTGATCACCGAGCCGGCGCCGATCGTGGCCATGGCGCCGATCTCGATCGGTGCCACCAACGCGCTGTTGGAGCCGACGAAGGCGCCATCGCCGATGGTGGTCTGCGACTTGTTCACCCCATCGTAATTGCAGGTGATGGTGCCGGCGCCGATGTTGACCTTGCTGCCGATCACCGCATCTCCCAGGTAGGTCAGATGGTTGGCCTTGCTGCCCACGCCCATCGTGACCTTCTTGGTCTCGACGAAGTTACCGATATGCACGCCATCGGCCAGCACGGTGCCAGGACGCAGCCGCGCGAACGGGCCGATCTGCACCGCCCCCTCGGTCACCACGCCTTCCAGGTCGCAGTGCGCGCGGACCTGCGTGCCGGCGCCCAGCGTCACATCGCGCAAGCGCACGAAGGGGCCGATCACTACGCCATCGCCCAGTGTCACATCGCCTTCCAGGACCACATCGATGTCCAGCTGCACGTCGCTGCCTACCGTCACCGAGCCGCGCTGCTCCACGCGCGCCGGGTCGGCCATACGCACGCCCTGCAGGCAGAGCGCACGCGCCGCACGCAGCTGCCAGGCGCGCTCCAGCTGCGCCAGCTGCCAGGGGTCGTTGGCGCCTTCCACGTCCTGCGCATCGGCCACGTGCACCATGTCGGCCGGAGTGAAATCGGCAGCGGCGCTGGCGAACACGTCGGTGAGATAGAACTCGCCCTGTGCATTCTCGTTGGACAGACCGCCCAGCCAGCGGCGCAGCGCCGTGGACTCGGCAGTGAGGATGCCGGTGTTGATGGTGCGGATGCGGCGCTGCTCGTCATTGGCGTCCTTCTGCTCGACGATCGCGGCGACCTTGCCTTCGGCATCGCGCAGGATGCGGCCGTACCCGGTGGGATTGGGCACATCGGCCACCAGCACCGCCATGCGCCCGGGTGCATGCAGCAACTGCAGCAGGTCCTGGCACTGGATCAGTGGCACATCGCCGTACAGCACCAGCACCGTCGCCGCATCCGGAATCGCATCCATCGCCTGTTGCACCGCATGCCCGGTGCCCAGTTGCTGACGTTGCTCGGCCCAGTGCAGGTCGTCCTGCGCGGCGAACGCCGCCTGCACCTGCTCGCCGCCATGCCCGTGCACCACATGGATCGCTGCCGGCTGCAGCTGCCGCGCGGTGGCGATCACATGTGCCAGCATCGGCTGGCCCGCCAGCGGCTGCAGCACCTTGGGCAGGGACGAGCGCATGCGCTTGCCCTCGCCCGCGGCCAGGATCACGACGTGCAAGGGCAGAGTCATCGAAGCGTTCCAGAACGTGGGAGCGCTAAATTCTAGTCGCTGTCCCGGCAATGCGTCGTGTCCCGCCTGCAGCACGCGCGACGATGACACTTTTCAAGCGCCGCTGCCGTTAGCATGAGCGCCCCTCCACGATGACCCGGCCTGCATGAGTCTGTTCCGCCAAGGCAGCCAATTCATGATCATTGGCGCCCTGCAACTGGCGGTGGATTGCGGCATCTTCATCGCCGCCACCGCGGCCGGCATGCCTGCCGTGCCGGCCAACCTGCTCGGGCGGATCAGCGGCGCGGTGCTGGGCTTCTGGCTCAACGGCCGCTACACCTTTGCCCAGGACGGCGGTGCACGCCTGGGCTGGCCGCGTTTCCGTCGCTTTGCGCTGATGTGGCTGGCACTGACCCTCATCAGCACCTGGCTGTTGTCGGCGACAGTGGACCTGGTCGGCCTGCGTCAGGCCTGGCTGGCCAAACCGCTGGTGGAAGGTGGCCTGGCGATCGTGTCGTTTTTCCTGGGCCGGCACGTGGTGTATCGCTAGCGAGCGCGCTGACGTCAGCGCAGTCGTCGACAACGGTGCCGGGTTGGACTGACAGAAAACGCGATCGGCGTTGCCGTCACCCGCACCGCCGAGGTCTGCGCCGTGCATGGCCCGCCTTGGACGCCACGCGAATCAGTGGCAGAAATCGCCCAGGCTGCGGACCAGCGCCGCGCGATGCAGCGCGTCCAGCTGCCATTGCGCCGCATACCGGGCGGCGGCATGCGCGGTATTGGCCGGGCATTGCGGCGCTGCACGCGCCGGCGCGACATCGGCCAGTGCGTCGAGCAGTTCGCCTTGCAGCTGATCCAGACGCGTGCGCAGGCCCGCCAGATCCGGCCGCGCCGTGTCCGGCGCGCGCCCACGTTCGCGCCAGTGGTTCAGCAGTGCGTACTGCACCGACTTGTTGGCCTCGATCTGCGCAGCGAAGAAGCGCGCCGCATCGTCGGCATCCAGCCCGTGCGCAGGCGCCTGCTCGCGCACGCTCTGCAGTACCGCCGCCTCGCGGGTCTGGTCCAGCACCGGCTTGCCGCTGTCCCATTTGCTCAGCGCCACCGCATCGCCGATGGCGTTGCGTTGCACGATGCGATCCAGCAACGGATCCAGCGGCGGCTGGCTGCGTACCGGCAGCGCACACCCCAGCAACGCCACGGCCAGCAGGCCGCTCAGCGCGTAGCCACGAAAGTCATCGATCGTCCGGGTCATCGGGTGTTCCTCGATATGCAGGTGAGATGCCGCGCCGCCGGCAGCACAGCACAAGCCACGCAGTGTGCCTGCAGTCCCCGAGCCTGCAAGCCACCCCCCGCATGCGCAGCGCCAGAAACGAAAACGCCGACACGAGGGTCGGCGTTTTCACTCCACACCTGGGTGTGGCGGTGCAGCAGGTATCGCGTAACGAGCACACGGGCGCGAGCCCGCGTGCTTAGTGCTTGAGGGTGCGACGCAGCCGTTCCAGTGCCTGCAGCTGCACGGTCGCTTCGGCCAGCCGACGCTGCGCATCGGCCACGTCCACGGTGTCGCCACGGTTGGCCAGCAGACGCTCGGCCTCTTCCTTGACCTTGCGCACGGCGGCTTCGTCGATGTCCTGGGCACGCACCGCGGTGTCGACCAGCACGGTCACCACCTGCGGCTGCACTTCCAGGATGCCGCCGGAAATGGCGAAGTCCAGGTGTTCGCCATTGGCGGTGGTGACCACCACCTTGCCCGGCTTCAGGCGCGTGATCAGCGGCGCGTGCTTGGGCGCGATGCCCAGCTCACCCAGCTCGCCGGTGGCCACGACCAGCGTCGCCTCACCGTGGAAGATTTCCTTCTCGGCGCTGACGATGTCGCAACGGATAGTGCTCATGGTGCCTCACGTTGTGAGGCGGGAATTGGGGATTGGGGATTCGGGATTGGCAACCGCAGCTTTCACTGTGGCCACTCACCTCGTCTCCGCACCCCGCTCACCGCCGTACCAAATCCCGAATCCCGAATGCCAAATCCCGGCTGTTACGCCTTGGCGCTCATCTTGTTGGCTTTCTCGACGGCTTCTTCGATGCTGCCGACCATGTAGAACGCCTGCTCCGGCAGGTGGTCGTACTCGCCGTCGCAGATCGCCTTGAAGCCGCGGATGGTGTCCTTCAGCGAGACGTACTTGCCCGGCGAGCCGGTGAACACTTCGGCCACGTGGAAGGGCTGGCTGAAGAAGCGCTCGATCTTGCGTGCGCGCGACACCGACTGCTTGTCTTCTTCGCTCAGCTCGTCCATGCCCAGGATCGCGATGATGTCCTTCAGTTCCTTGTACTTCTGCAAGGTCTGCTGGACGCGCTGGGCGGTGTCGTAATGCTCGTGGCCGATCACCAGCGGGTCCATCTGGCGGCTGGTGGAATCCAGCGGATCCACCGCCGGGTAGATACCCAGCGAGGCAATGTTACGGCTCAGCGTGACGGTGGAATCCAGGTGGGCGAAGGTGGTCGCCGGCGACGGGTCGGTCAGGTCGTCCGCGGGCACGTACACGGCCTGGATCGAGGTGATCGAACCGCTCTTGGTCGAGGTGATGCGTTCCTGCAACACGCCCATTTCCTCGGCCAGGGTCGGCTGGTAACCCACTGCCGACGGCATGCGGCCGAGCAGCGCGGACACTTCGGTACCGGCCAGGGTGTAGCGGTAGATGTTGTCGACGAACAGCAGCACGTCCTTGCCCTTGCCGCTGGCGTCCTTCTCGTCGCGGAAGTACTCGGCCATGGTCAGGCCGGTCAGCGCAACGCGCAGACGGTTGCCCGGCGGCTCGTTCATCTGGCCGTACACCATCGCGACCTTGTCCAGCACGTTGGAGTCTTTCATCTCGTGGTAGAAGTCGTTGCCCTCGCGGGTACGCTCGCCCACGCCGGCGAACACGGACAGACCCGAGTGCGCCTTGGCGATGTTGTTGATCAGTTCCATCATGTTGACGGTCTTGCCGACGCCGGCGCCGCCGAACAGGCCGACCTTGCCGCCCTTGGCGAACGGGCACATCAGGTCGATGACCTTGATGCCGGTTTCCAGCAGCTCGGTGCTGGAGGACTGGTCTTCGTACGACGGCGCAGCGCGATGGATTTCCCAATGGTCCGATGCCTGCACCTCGCCAGCTTCGTCGATCGGACGACCCAGCACGTCCATGATGCGGCCCAGCGTCCCGGCACCGACCGGCACCGAAATCGCGCGCTCGGTGTTGGTGGCCAGCAGGTTGCGCTTCAGGCCGTCGGTGGAGCCGAGCGCAATGGTGCGCACGACGCCGTCGCCGAGCTGCTGCTGCACTTCCAGGGTGATTTCGGTGCCATCGACCTTCAACGCGTGATAGACCTTCGGCACTTCATTGCGCTGGAATTCGACGTCGACGACCGCGCCGATGATCTGAACGATCTTGCCCTGACTCATTTTGCTGCTCCGGTTAGCTATGCTTTGTCCGAGTGGCAGATGCCATCTCGTTGAATTTTGTGATTTGGGATTCGTGATTGGGGATTCGCAAAGGCGCAGTCCGCTGCGCTCCTACCAATCCCGAATCCCCAATCCCGGCTGCTCTTACACAGCGGCCGCGCCGCTGACGATTTCCGAAATTTCCTGGGTGATCGCCGCCTGGCGCGCCTTGTTGTAGACCAGTTGCAAGGTGCCGATCATCTTGTTGGCGTTGTCGCTGGCGGCCTTCATCGCCACCATGCGCGCGGCATGTTCGGAGGCCACGTTTTCCAGCACGGCCTGGTACACCAGCGACTCGATGTAACGCGTCATCACGTGCTCCAGCACGGTCGCGGCATCGGGTTCGTACAGGTAATCCCAATCGTGGTGGGCCACCTTGTGCTCGGCGGCCGGCAGCGGCAGCAGCTGATCGAAGCTGGCCTTCTGCGTCATCGTGTTCACGAAGCGGTTGTAGACCAGATACACGCGGTCCACCTTGCCCTCGACGAAGGCATCCAGCATCACCTTGATCACACCGATCAACTGCTCGATCTGCGGGCTGTCACCCAGATGGGTGACGCTGCCGACCATGTTGACCTTGATGCGACGGAAGAACGCCGAGGCCTTCTGTCCGATGGTCACCACGTCGATCTCGGCACCTTTGTCCTGCCACGGGCGCACTTCGCCCAGCATCTTGCGGAACAGGTTGTTGTTCAGACCGCCGGCCAGGCCGCGGTCCGAAGAGATCACGATGTAGCCGACCCGCTTGACCTGCTCACGCTCGACCAGGAACGGATGCTGGTAGTCGGTGCTGGCCTGCGCCAGATGCCCGATCACCTGCTTCATCGCCTGCGCGTACGGACGCGAGGTCTTCATGCGGTCCTGCGCCTTGCGGATCTTGGAGGCCGAGACCATTTCGAGCGCGCGCGTCACCTTGCGGGTGTTCTGCACGCTCTTGATCTTGGTTTTGATTTCGCGTCCGCCTGCCATACTCGCTCGCTTCGCTCGCTTAGTGGGATTCGGGAATCGGGAGTCGGGATTGGCTAAAGCCCCCCGCCTCACCGCTTCCGAGAACCCCGGATGCCTAACTTCTGGGATTTAAGAGCGAGGATTCGGAATTAGCCAATCCCCGAATCACTGCTCTTACGAATCCCGAATGCCCAATCCCGAATCCCGACGCCCTTACCAGGTGCCCGTGATCTTGAACTCTTCGATGCCCTTCTTGAAGGCAGCTTCGATGTCGTTGTCCCAGCCGCCGGTGGCGTTGATCTTGGAGATCAGCTCGCCCTGGGTGTTGGCGAAGTGCGCGTGCAGGCCTTCTTCGAACGCCAGCAGCTTGTTGACCGGCACTTCATCGAGGTAACCCTCGTTGACGGCGTAGATCGACAGCGCCTGGTTGGCGATGGACATCGGCGCGTACTGCTTCTGCTTCATCAGCTCGGTAACGCGCTGACCGCGCTCGAGCTGCTTGCGGGTGGCTTCGTCCAGGTCCGAGGCGAACTGCGCGAACGCCGCCAGCTCGCGGTACTGCGCCAGCGAGATACGGATGCCGCCGGACAGCTTCTTGATGATCTTGGTCTGGGCCGCACCACCGACGCGCGACACCGAGATACCGGCGTTCACGGCCGGGCGGATGCCGGCGTTGAACAGGTCGGTTTCCAGGAAGATCTGGCCGTCGGTGATCGAGATCACGTTGGTCGGCACGAATGCGGACACGTCGCCGGCCTGCGTTTCGATGATCGGCAGCGCGGTCAGCGAACCGGTCTTGCCGGTCACCGCACCGTTGGTGAACTTCTCCACGTATTCCTCGGACACGCGCGCAGCGCGCTCGAGCAGGCGGGAGTGCAGGTAGAACACGTCGCCCGGATAGGCTTCGCGACCAGGCGGGCGCTTGAGCAGCAGCGAGATCTGGCGGTAGGCCACGGCCTGCTTGGACAGGTCGTCGTACACGATCAGCGCGTCTTCACCGCGGTCCATGAAGTATTCGCCCATGGTGCAGCCGGCATACGGGCTGATGTACTGCATCGCGGCCGACTCGGACGCGGTCGCAGCCACCACCACGGTGTGCGCCAGCGCGCCGTTCTCTTCGAGCTTGCGCACGATGTTGGCAACGGTCGAGGCCTTCTGGCCGATCGCCACGTACACGCACTTGATGCCGGTGCCCTTCTGGTTGATCACCGCATCGATCGCCAGCGCGGTCTTGCCGGTCTGACGGTCGCCGATGACCAGCTCGCGCTGGCCGCGGCCGATCGGGATCATCGCATCGACCGACTTGTAACCGGTCTGCACCGGCTGGTCGACCGACTTGCGCCAGATCACGCCCGGCGCCACACGCTCCACCGGTGCGGTCTGGGTGGCGCCCAGCGGGCCCTTGCCGTCGATCGGCTCGCCCAGCGCGTTGACCACGCGACCGAGCAGCTCCGGACCGACCGGCACTTCCAGGATGCGGCCGGTGGTCTTGGCCACGTCGCCTTCGCGCAGGTTTTCGTAATCGCCCAGCACCACGGCGCCGACCGAATCGCGCTCCAGGTTCAGCGCGAGCGCGAAGGTGTTGTTCGGCAGTTCGATCATTTCGCCCTGCATCACGTCGGCCAGGCCGAAGATGCGCACGATGCCGTCGGACACGCTGGTCACGGAGCCTTCGTTGCGCGACTCTGCGGACAGCTTGACCGCCTCGATGCGGGTCTTGATCAGGTCGCTGATTTCGGAGGGGTTGAGCGTGGTTGCCATCGTTCAGTCCTAGGTGCCGGCCGCGAGGGCCATGCGTTTATGTGAATTCAGTGGGCGAGCGAGCTTTGCAGACGCGCAAGCTTGCCCTTCAGCGAGCCGTCGATGACCACGTCGCCGGTGTCGATCACCGCGCCGCCGATCAACGAGGCGTCCACCGCGGTGGTGATGTCCACCTCGCGGCCGAAACGCTTCTTGAGCGCAGCAGCGATCGTGTCCAGTTCCGCCTGGCTCATTGCAGCCGCCGAGGTCACCGTCGCCTTGACGACGTGTTCGGCGTCGGCCCGCAGCTGTTCGTACAGTCCTGCCACTTCCGGCAGCAGCGACAGCCGCTGCGCGTCGGCCAGCAGGCCGAGGAAACGCAGATAGTCTTCGCTCGCCTGCGGCGGTGCCAGCAACGTCACTGCCTGATCCTGGTGCAGGGCCGGGTTGAGCAGCAGCGCGGCCACGCGCGGGTCGCCGGCCACCTGCGCCGAAAACGCCAGCGCATCGGACCAGGGCGCGAAGTTGCCGCCCTCACGCGCGATCGCAAACGCGGCGCGGCCGTACGGACGGGCAAGTGTGAGGGCCTGACTCATCGATTAAATCTCCGCCGCCAGCTCGTCGAGCAGCGCCTTGTGGGCGTTGGCATCGATTTCGCGCTTGAGCAGCTTCTCGGCACCGCTGACGGCCAGCACGGACACCTGCTTGCGCAGTTCCTCGCGGGCACGCGTGGCGGACGCGTCGATCTCGGTCTGTGCCAGATCCTTCTGGCGGTTGGCTTCGGCAATTGCCTCGTGCTTGGCCGCTTCGATGATCTGGTTGGCGCGCGCATGGGCCTGATCGATGATCTCGTTGGCCTTGGTGCGTGCGTCCTTCAGTGCTTCGTTGACCTTTTCCTGCGCCTGCGCCAGATCCTTCTGACTGCGATCGGCCGCAGCCAGACCTTCAGCGATCTTTTGCTGACGCTCTTCGATCGCCTGCAGCAGCGGCGGCCAGATCTTGGTCGCGACGATCCAGATCAGACCGGCGAAGGCCAGCGCCTGGGCAAAGATGGTAAGGGTGATATCCATGGGTCGCTCAATCGCTGTTTAGGGGTGAAAGCGCCACCGCGGGGCGACGCTTTCCGACCTTCATCCGCGGGGGCAACCGCACGCGGTTGCCTCCACATCCTGCTACCGCTGGATCAGCCGGCAGCCTGCGACAGACGTTCGATGAACACCTGGGCCAGCGGGTTGGCGAAGGCGAACAGCAGGCCGACAGCGACGCTGATGATGAACGCGGCGTCGATCAGGCCGGCGGTGATGAACATGCGGACCTGCAGCACCGGGATCAGTTCCGGCTGGCGCGCGGCAGATTCCAGGAACTTGCCAGCCATGATGGCCAGACCGAGGCCGGCACCCAGCGCGGCCAGGCCGATCATGATGCCGACGGCAAGGACGGTGGAGCTCTGGACTTGAGCGAGGTTGGTCAGGACGGCGAGGTACATGGTGATCTCCGAACGAAAGTTTCTAAGGGTGATGGATGAATCGGGATGAAGCAGATGAAGGGTGCAGCAAACTCAGTGACTGTCTTCGGCAAGGCTCAGATACACGATCGACAGCATCATGAAAATGAAGGCCTGCAGCGGAATCACCAACAGGTGGAACAGCATCCAGCCGAGGCCGAATACGCCGCCAGCGACCATGCCGGCGATGCCCGCACCGCCCAGCACCCAGATCAGCAGGAAGACGATCTCGCCGCCGAACATGTTGCCGAACAGTCGCATCGCCAGCGAAATCGGCTTGCTCAGCCACTCGACGATGTTCAAGAGCAGGTTGAACGGCATCATCCACTTGCCGAACGGCGCCGTGAGGAATTCCTTGGTCATGCCGCCCACGCCCTTGGAGCGCAGCGAGAACACGATCATCAGGAAGAACACGCTGATCGACATGCCCAGGGTGGCATTGACGTCGGCGGTCGGCACCGGCTTCCAGGCGTGGATACCGGCCCAGCCCAGCGGGATGGCGATGAAATCGGCCGGGATCATCTTGATGAGGTTCATCAACAGGATCCAGAAGAAGATGGTGATCGCGATCGGCGTCACCAGCTTGCTGCTGCCGTGATAGGTGTCCTTGGCCTGGCGGTCGACGAACTCCAGGCAGATCTCGACGAACGCCTGCCACTTGCCCGGCACGCCGGCGGTGGCATTGCGGGTCGCCGTCCAGAACGCCAGGACCATGACCAGGCCCATCAACACCGCCATGACCAGGGTGTCGACGTGGATGGTCCAAAACGTGCCGCCACCCTCGCGAACCGGATAGATCAGGTTCTGCAAGTGATGCTGGATATAGGAGGTAGGTGTTGCTGCCTCGCCCGCCATGTGTCCGGAGCCCTTTAAGTTCGAATCAACGCCTGGCCAGAGCCAGAACCTGAAAAATCAGCCCGATGGCGATACCCGCCAGCAAGGCCAGAGGAGGCAGCCGCCACAGGCCGAAGCCGAGCGCCAGCGCCACGAAAACCAACACCCACTTCAACACCATCGCCAGAATCAGCCGGACCATGGCAATGCCGGCTGCCTGAATACCGCCACCTAGCGCGGTACGTGCTGCCACCCAACCGCCCAGCACCGTCGCAAACCCGGTCAATGCCAGACCGGCAGAGTAACGGGGACCGACCAACAGCAACCCCAGACTGGTTATAGCTACGGCGGCAAGCGGATATACCGCAGCGCGCAGCATCAACCGCCGACCCGCGTCAACGGAGTTCAGCACTACGGTTACCTTACGTGTGAATGAGTGGGAAGCGCAGATGCGCCTCGTCGAGCCGCGAAAGTATAGCAATGGGACAAATTGCGAGACAACCGGCAGAGGTCATCCGTTGCTGCGGCGCACCAGACAGGGGGCGCCACAGCGGGTGGGAACTTTGCCACAAACTGGCGGTCATAACCGCCGAGGCCTGCACATCCTCGTCGAAAGGTTCCGCCGCAGGTCGCGTATGGGAGCCCCGGGCCACCGGGGCTCCTGCTTTTTTTACGCATTTTGTCGCACCCTGCAACCTTCCCATCGGCGGTCCAATCGGGGCAGTCGCCGCGCGGCGCCGGTGGTATCGCGTCACCGTTGGCGCCCCACTGCGCAGCGCACGACCAATGTCGGAGCGCCTGCAGCAGCGGACCGTTTTGTCCGATTGCTATCTTGCCCTTCACGCGTATGCGACAGCTCCTTCACTTATGGAAGACGCCGTCTTATCGAAGATGCGCGGCACAGGCCCAACCGCCTGATCATTCCAAGAATCGGAGCTCCCCATGAAACACCTCCTCGCACTGGCCATCCCGTGCGTATTGGCTGCCGCCTATGCCGCGCCGGCGCACGCCGAAGATACCGATGACCGCTTCCAGATCCGTCTGGGCGCGATGAACATCGACAACGACAACACCTTGCGTGGCAACACCGTGGTGGCCGGCAACGAAATCGCGCTGGACCAGGATTTCGATTTCGGTGGCAAGGAGTGGGAGCCGCGCATTGATGGTGTGTTCCGCATGAGCACCCGTCAGCGCTTGATCTTCGACTACTTCAAGTACGACAAGGATCGCCGCGAGACCCTGGGTGAAGGCGTCAGCGCCGGTGGCTTCACCGTGCCGAGCGGCAGCTTCATCAAGGGCGAGCTCAAGTATCAGGTGGCGAGCCTGGTGTATGACTACTCCGTGGTCGACACCCCGGAATTCAGCCTGGGCCTGCAGATCGGTGCCGAATACGCCAAGGTCGAGGCGAATGCCTATGCCGACCTGGGCGACGTGTTCACCGGCGACGTGCTGGACGAAAGCGAAGACGGCGTGGCGCCGGTGGTCGGTATCCGCTTCACCGCACGTCCGAGCGAGCATTGGCTGTTCAACGTGCAGGGCCAGTACCTCAACACCAGCTGGGGCGACTTCGGCGACTATTCGGGCGACCTGAGCCGTGCCAACGCGATGGCCGAATACCGCTTCACCAAGAACTTCGGCATCTTCGCCGGCTACGACTGGTTCAAGCTCGACGTCGACCAGCGCGGTAGCGACGGCCTGATCGGCCTGAAGCAGGAGTTCAAGGGCCCGGTGGCCGGCGTGACGTTCGCGTTCTGATTGTTTCGGGCCCCGGAACCCGGGACCCGAAAAAGCAGCTTCATGCAGAACCCCGCAGCGATGCGGGGTTCTGTCGTTTAAGGGATGCGTGGCAAGTAACCGACGCGGCCGCAACCCATGGCAGCAGCGGACACATGCTCAGGGCGGCTTGGTCGCACCCGCTACCAACAGATGCTGGTGCGTGGTGCAGTAGCACTCGTCATGCCAGCCGTAGTGCGGATCGGTGCAGATCGCATGCTGCACCGTTGCCGGCAGCGACGCCACGTCGCTGCGCAAGTCGCGTTTCAGCGAGACGAACACCGAGCCCGGATGTGGCCAGTCGGTCCGCCGCGGCGGCTCGGCGATCCGGTTGCCGCTGGCCAGTTCGCGCTGCAGCAGCGCCTGCAGTTCAGGACACAGATTGCCCTGCCCCATCACGACCTCCATGCGTCGACTCACCACCGCGGCGACCGCACCACACGCGGCGGCAAGGCCGTGCGGAACGGCGCCTACTTCTTCTTCGGGATGTACAGGTCGGTGATGGTGCCGTCGTAGACCTCGGCGGCCATGCCGACCGACTCGCTCAGGGTCGGGTGCGCATGGATGGTGTGGCCAATGTCTTCGGCCTCGGCGCCCATCTCGATCGCCAACCCGATCTCGGCCAGCAGGTCGCCGGCATGCACGCCGACGATGGCACCACCGATGATGCGATGGGTGTCTTCGTCGAAGATCAGCTTGGTGAAGCCCTCGGTGCGGCCGATGCCGATCGCACGGCCGCTGGCCGCCCATGGGAACTTGGCCACGCCGACCTTCAGGCCCTTGGCCTTGGCCTCGGTCTCGGTGACGCCGACCCAGGCGATTTCCGGGTTGGTGTAGGCCACCGACGGGATCACCCGCGCCACCCACTCCTTCTTCTCGCCGGCAGCCACTTCGGCGGCCAGCTTGCCCTCGTGGGTGGCCTTGTGCGCCAGCATCGGGTTACCAACGATGTCGCCGATGGCGAAGATGTGCGGCACGTTGGTGCGCATCTGCCGATCGACCGGAATGAAGCCGCGATCGGTGACGGTAACGCCGGCCTTTTCCGCGCCGATCTTCTTGCCGTTGGGCGAGCGGCCCACGGCCACCAGCACGCGGTCGAACGCAGTGGCCTGCAGGCCGGGTTTGTCGCCTTCGCTGGCCGCTTCGAACGACACCGTGATGCCGCTGGCGTCGGCCTTGACGTCGGTGGCCTTGGTCTTGAGATGGACCTCCACGCCCTGCTTCTTCAGCCGATCGGCCAGCGGCTTGACCAGGTCCTTGTCGGCGCCCGGCATCAGCTGGTCCATGAACTCGACCACGGTGACCTTGCTGCCGAGCGCGCTGTACACCGTGGCCATTTCCAGGCCGATGATGCCGCCGCCGACCACCAGCAGGGTGTTGGGGATGTCGTGCAGTTCCAGCGCGTCGGTGGAATCCATCACGCGCTTGTCGTCCCACGGGAAGTTGGGCAGCTTCACCGCTTGCGAGCCGGCGGCGATGATGCAGTGCTCGAAGCGCAGCAGCTGGGTCTTGCCGTCGTCGCCGACGATCTCCAGCTCGTTGGGCGACACGAACGACGCCACGCCGGTGACGGTACGCACCTTGCGCTGCTTGGCCATGCTGGCCAGGCCGCCGGTGAGCTTGCCGACCACCTTTTCCTTGTACTCGCGCAGCTTGTCCAGGGTGATCTGGGGCTGGCCGAAGTCCACGCCGAAGTCGCCGGCATGCGCCACTTCGTCGATCACCGCGGCGGCATGCAGCAGCGCCTTGGACGGGATGCAGCCGACGTTGAGGCAGACCCCACCCAGGCTGGCGTAGCGCTCGATCAGCACCGTGTCCAGGCCCAGGTCGGCGGCACGGAACGCGGCGGTGTAGCCGCCGGGGCCGGCGCCGAGCACCACCATCTTGCATTCGATATCGGCGGGCTTGCCGCTGGCCAGTGCCGGCTTGGACGGCGCCGGTTCGGCCGGAGCGCGATGCGACGGCGTCACCGGCGGCTTGCTGCCGGGCGCGGCAGCTGCGGGGGCCGCAGCAGGCGCAGCGGCCTTGGTCTCGGCCTTCGGCGCGGCGGGTGCGGCAGCGGCCTCGCCTTCGGTTTCCAGCAGCAAGACCACTGCGCCTTCGGACAGGGTGTCGCCAATCTTGACCTTGAGCTCCTTGACCACGCCGGCGGCCGAGGACGGCACTTCCAGCGTGGCCTTGTCCGACTCCAGCGTCACCAGGCCCTGGTCCTTGACCACGCTGTCGCCGACGGCGACCAGCACTTCGATGACGGGGACATCGCTGTAATCGCCGATGTCGGGAACCTTGATTTCAATGACCGCCATTTGCTTCTCCTGTGGCTCAACCGGCCGTGCCGGCAAGCGTCTGCTGGAGTTCATCCAGCGACGATTCGATTTGGGTCCAGCGCTTGTCGCGCTTGTTTTGCTTGCTTTCGCTGGCTTCGATCAGCAACGCGGCCTGCTGCAGCAGCAGCTCGCCGGCACCGCAGCTGGGGCGGGTGCCGCTGTAACGCACGCCATCGAGCTGGAACGACAGCACCTCGCCCTCGCTTACCGGCGCGCTGCGGCCGACTGGCGCCAGTTGCGTCAGTGCGCCGCTCCAGTGGCTGACCAGGCGTTCTGCCAATGCCGCCGGGATCGGGATCTCCACCGTTTCCGGGGTCTGCTCGGTGCGGAACTGCACGCTGCCGCGGTCGCTCTGGCTGACCCAGCTGTAGACGCGCTCATCGGCGCGGCTATGCCGCAGGGTCCAGTCGGCACCATCCTTGCCCGGCACCAGCGACACCCCGCTTTCCACGCCGCGGGTAGGCAGCGTCAGCAACGCCAGGCTCGGCCTGGTACCGGCGTCGAGCAGCGTGGTCACCGCGGTGCCGTAGTTGCCCACCGCCGGCGGCCAGCCGCGCCCGAGCGTGCTCTCGCACTGGCGTGCCGCCGCCGATGTCCACGGCAGCACGCCCAGCAGGGCAAGCGTCAGCAGCGCTGCTCTCACAGCAGGACGCGGCGCATGTCGGCCAGCACCTGGCTGAGGTAGGTGGTGAAGCGTGCGGCCAGCGCGCCGTCGATGACGCGATGGTCGTAGCTCAGCGACAACGGCAGCATCAGCTTGGGTGCGAACTCCTTGCCGTTCCACACCGGCTGCATCGCCGACTTGGACACGCCCAGGATCGCCACTTCCGGCGCATTGATGATCGGCGTGAATGCGGTACCACCGATGCCGCCGAGCGAGCTGATCGAGAAGCAGCCGCCGCTCATGTCGGCCGGGCCGAGCTTGCCGTCGCGCGCCTTCTTGGCCAGCTCGCCGCTTTCCTGCGCGATCTGCAGCACGCCCTTCTTGTCGACGTCGCGGATCACCGGCACGACCAGGCCGTTCGGCGTATCGGCGGCGAAGCCGATGTTGATGTACTTCTTCAACGTCAGGTTTTCGCCGGCCGCATCCAGCGAGGCATTGAACTCGGGGAACTTCTTCAACGCCGCGGCACTGGCCTTGACCAGGAAGGCGAGCATGGTCAGCTTGATGCCGGCCTTCTCGTTTTCCTTGTTCAGCGCCACGCGCAGCGCTTCCAGGTCGGTGATGTCGGCCGATTCGAACTGGGTGACGTGCGGAATCATCGCCCAGTTACGCGCCAGGTTGGCACCGGAAATCTTCTTGATGCGCGACAGCGGCTGGGTCTCGGTCTCGCCGAACTTGCTGAAGTCCACCTTCGGCCAGGCCAGCAGGTTCAGACCATTGCCGCCACCGGCCGGCGCAGCACCGGCTGCGGCAGGCGCGCCGCCGCTGAGTGCGGCCTTGACGAAGCGCTGCACGTCCTCACGGGTGATGCGGCCGCCCTTTTCGCTGCCCTTGAGCTGGTTCAGGTCCACGCCGAGCTCGCGGGCGAACACGCGCACCACCGGGCTGGCGTAGGCCACCTTGGACGGCAGCACGCTGTCGGCGTCGAAGGTCACCGGCGGGCTGGACGGGCTGCCGGCGGACGGCTGGCCGCCCTGCGCAGGCTGCGCGGCCCCACTGGACCGTGCGCCCTGCACCTGTGCGATCTCGCGCTGGGCCAGCTTGTCCGGCACCGCGGACACCGCGACCGGCTCGACCTTGCCGGCGGTTTCGGCGGTGTCGGTGCTGGGCTTGGCCGGAGATTGCGCCGCACCGGCGCCGCCATCGCTGGCAGCGATGATCGCCACCACGTTGCCCTGCGAGAGCGTGTCGCCGACCTTGACCTTGAGTTCCTTGACCACGCCGGCGGCCGAGGACGGCACTTCCATCGTGGCCTTGTCCGATTCCAGCGTGACCAGGCTCTGGTCCTTGGCGACGGTATCGCCGACGGCGACCAGCACCTCGATCACCGGGATGTCGGTGTAGTCGCCGATATCGGGCACGCGGGCCTCGACCAGGCCGCCGTCCGAAGACGCGGCGGGCGCGGCCGGCTCGGCCTTGGCGGCAGGCGCCGGCGCGGCAGCGGCCTTGGCCGGGGCGGCGGGAGCGGCGACCGGTGCAGGTGCCGCGGCGGTCTCGGTGCCTGCATCGGCCACTTCGATCAGCGCGACCAGCGCGCCCTGCGACAGCGAATCGCCGACCTTGACCTTGATCTCCTTGACCACGCCGGCCACCGACGAAGGCACTTCCATCGTGGCCTTGTCCGATTCCAGCGTGACCAGGCTCTGGTCCTTGCTGACCGTATCGCCGACCGACACCAGCACCTCGATTACCGGGACATCGCTGTAGTCACCGATATCGGGGACAAGTGCTTCCTTGATTTCGGCCATACGGGGAACTCCGGCAACAGAATGGGGAAACCCCTATTGTGGCCGGCTGCGGCCCGCAGCGCCAACCATTGCCGTGGAAAAAGTCGCGCATCGGGCGGGACGCAGCGTTCGCAGGCGCAGGCGCCGGATCATTTCGACGCGTGGCGATCGACCCGCAACAGTTGCAATGGCTCGCCCGAGGGCAAACGATACGCCAGCGCATTGTCCAGGCCGTCGAGCGCTTCGACCCGTGCGCACAGCTGTTGCGCGCGTGGCCGCAGTGCACGCGCCTGCGGCTCGATCAGGCGCTCGATGCGCGTTTCCACCCCCTCCAGCGACCGCAGCTGCAGATCGTTTCCGGTCAGTGCCGACTGCACCGCGCCGGCGACGACATCGCCGATCAGCTGCGGCAGCAGCTCGGCCACCATCGCGCCGATGTCGTCATCGATATCGATAGAGGTCAGCTGGCTTTTCCCGAAGCTCTGCTTCAGGCGCGTGTCGATCTTTTCGCGCACGGCCGCCAGTTGCACGCGCGTGGCCTCGGGGCTGCGGCTGAAGCCGGCCGCCACCTCGCCCAGCGCGGTGACGGCGATATCGGCCGCTTCGCGCCCGACCTCCTGGGCCAGCGGCACTACCTCGCGGGTCTGCCGCTCGAACTGGATCAACCGGGCGCGATCGTCTGCACTCAATGCGACCCAGTGGTCGTCGACGAACAACGCGCCCTGACGCAGCACCAGCCGCTGCGGCGCGCCCGAGGTATCCGACGTGCCCGACATGTCCGACGTGTCCGAGGTACCCGGGGTGCGGATCAGGATCACGCTGCGCGGGTTGAGCGTGAGGTCGTAGTCGCTGCTGACGTTGCAGTGCAGATCGTCGGCGCTGGCGGCTTGTCCGGCGACCAGCAGGCCCAGCAGCAGGCCCGCTGCCCTCGGTCGTGCGTGCTTGATTGCCATCTGGTCGTTTCCGTTATGCGTTGGGGGCAGCATGCCTGCGCAGGAGGCGCACTTGCCCGTGCCGGAGGCTGGCATGACTTCCGGCCGGTGGCTGCGCCGTCGCCAGCACGGCCGGCACTGCGGTGCTCACACGTGCTGGCTGGACCGGCCGCATGCAGGCAGCTGGCGCCAACGGCGCCCTTCGCCCCACGGATGCCTCGATCGTGGAGTGGGTGGGTGGCGATCCAACCTCGCTAATCCAGCGCGTCGCGCAGCGGCTGCCAGGCGTCGCACAGCCGTGGCAGCGACCATGCCGCATTGGCCGGGCTGGTGGATGGCAACGCCCACATCGGCACTGCATGCAGCGCACCCGGCAGCAGCGGCCACACATGCCGGCGCCATGCCTGCGCGGCGGCCGCGCCATTGCAGGCCACTGCGCGCAGCTGCGGCAGCGTGGCCAGCCGCGCCGCCAGCGGGTTGACCACGATGCTGCTGGCAACGATGGCCGTGTCCAGGCTGCCGCGCCGCGCGCATTGGCCGATCACATCCCACAGGCCGATCCCGCAGCCGGCCAGCGCCTGCAGCCGGGCCGGATACGCCAACCCGGCATCGATGCCCAGCAATGCCTGCATCAGCGGCCAGAAACGGTTGCGCGGATGGGCGTAGTACATCGATGCCTGCAACGAGGCGTTGCCGGGCATCGAGCCGAGCACCAGGACACGGCAATCGTTAGGAATGTGCGCTGGAAGGCCCTGCAGGATGTCGGTTTTCATCACAACGGTCGCATCTGCGTGAATGCCTTTTTCAGCTTGCCCATTGCAGCCACGGCCTTCTCCGGAAACTTGCTGAACAAACGAAATTTTAGCGAGCCACGGGTGGGCGTGGATTCAGATTTTCAGGAATAGCTTTGGCGCGGCCCACTCCACGGGCCCAACAAGAATACTGAGGAGACCCCCAATGCGTGCCATTTCCATCCTGAGCCTGGCTGCCGTATCCGCACTTGCGTTTGCCCCGTCTGCATTTGCACAAGACACCACCTACACCGGCGATACCTCCTCGGCTTCCACCAGCGCCGACAGCGCCTCCGGAAAGCATTGGGCAGTGGTCGGCGGTGTTGCGCTGATCAAGCCAAAGAACGATCCGGCCCCGGGCCTCGACGTCGATGGCGGCCCGGCGCCGACGCTGAGCGCCAGCTACTACATCAACGACAACTGGGCCGTTGAACTGTGGGGCGCCGCCGACAAGTTCAACCACCGTGTCAACGCCGATGGCGTGGGCAAGATCGGCACCGTCGAGCAGCAGCCGATCGCCATCAGCGGCCAGTACCACTTCGGCCAGGCCGATAACGTGTTCCGTCCGTTCGTGGGCGTGGGCTACTACGAGTCGAACTTCAGCAACGAGAAGATCGACGCGGCGTCGGCCACCGGCCAGCACGTGGGCCTGGATACCGCCAAGGGTGTCATCGGCACCGTCGGCGTGGACATGAACATCAACTCCACCTGGTTCGCACGTGCCGACGCCCGCTACATGCGTTCGCGTCCGGAACTGCGCGTGGGCGGCCAGGGCACCGGCAGCGAGCTGGAACTGGATCCGTGGACCGTCGGCTTCGGCGTCGGCGCGCGCTTCTAAGCACGCGCAGGCAAGCGACGTTTCAGTCGAACAAAAACGGGCCGCAAGGCCCGTTTTTTTATGCGTGAGGAAAGCGCGGTGCTGCATCGATTGCGAAGCGCTGAATCTCGCACGCGATCTGCGTGGGAACGCTGCGTGCGAGGGATAGCCCGCCCGCGTCCGTGCCCTTCCATACCAGTGCGATTGCGATTGCCGGTGCGGGTGATACCGGTGGTGCCAGTGCCAGTGAAGCACCGCCATTCGCTACGTACGCGCGCCAGCTCACCGCCAGTAGACGCTGCCGCGCAGGCGCGCACTGCGCCAGCGCCACCACAGCAAGGTGGCATAGGCCAGCGCGTAGCCGAGCAAGACGCCGGCCGCGCCCAACAGGCTGGCGTGGCTGAGCCACCCTTCCGTGGGCCAGGCCGCTCCCTGCCAGGTGCTGCGCCACCCCTGCACCATGCCCGCGATCACGCGCACCACCACCAGCGCGGTCAGGGCCAGCACCAGCCACAGGTTGGGCCGGTAGAACAGGCCCTGCTGGGTGCGCTCGAAGCGGGTCAGGCGCAACGCCAGCAGCCCTAGAGCCAACCCGCAGGCCCAGCCAAAGGCGGCGTGGCTGATCGCGCCCGGCCAGAACGCGGCGGCGATCAGTACGAAGATCACGAACAACACGGTGGACAGGCCGGCCGAGACCAGATTGATCATCAACAGCCAGCCACGCGCCTGCCGCCGCGCGGTACCGACACGGAAGCGCTGCACCAGCGACAACGGCAGCAGCACCGCGAGTACCGCCAGGGCGATGATCACGGCCAGCGGAATGGCGAGGAGAAGTGGCATCGGATGCTCGGTGGCGGCAAGGAGTGACCAGCACGACGTAGCGCGCGGCCGTCAGGTGGACGTGGACGGCGCGCTCGGAACCGACGTGTCCGCGTGGTGCATGCCGACGCCGAGCAGCGACCGCGCCCGCCTGGCGGTGAGCGCAGTCGGTTTATTAGCCGCTCTCAGAACGCCGGCAACACCGCGCCTTTGTACTTCTGCTCGATGAACGCCTTTACTTCCGGGCTGGTCAAGGCCTTGGCCAGCTTCTGCACGCGCGGATCGTCCTTGTTGTCCGGGCGCGAGACCAGGAAGTTCACGTACGGCGAGTCCTTGCTTTCGATCGCCAGCGCGTCGCGGGTCGGGTTGAGGCCGGCGTCGAGCGCGTAGTTGGTGTTGATCAGCGCCAGATCGACCTGGTCGAGCACGCGCGGCAGCATCGCCGAGTCGAGTTCGCGGAACTTCAGCTGCTTGGGGTTCTCGACGATGTCGCGCTGGCTGGACAGGGCGTTGCTCGGATCCTTGAGTTTGATCACGCCCGCCTTGTCCAGCAGGATCAGCGCGCGGCTGTTGTTGCTCGGGTCGTTGGGAATCACCACGTCGGCACCGTTGGGCAGTTCGGCCAATGCCTTGAACCGGCGCGAATACGCGCCGAACGGTTCGATATGCACGCCGACCACGGTCACCAGCTGGCTCTTGCGGTCGCGGTTGTAGGCATCCAGATACGGCTCGGTCTGGAAATAATTGACGTCGATCTGCTTCTGCACGACCTGGTCGTTGGGCTGCACGTAGTCGTTGAACACGCGCACGTCCAGCTTGACGCCCTGCTTGGCCAGCAGCGGTTCGACCACCTCCAGGATCTCGGCGTGTGGCACCGCGGTGGCGGCCACCGTCAGCGTGTCGCCGCCGCTACTGCCGCCGCTACCGCCACAGGAAGCCAGGGCCAGCGTGGCCGCAGCCAGGAGGGAACGAAACGCGAATGTGCTCATGTAGGGGTCCGTGGGAGGAGGAATGCGGCACTGCCGCAAGAGGTAAACCTAGCAGACCGCGGGTGCAGCGGCGATTCGCAAGCGCGTGTGGCCTGCGTGGCCCTCCGCGCCACGCGGCACCCGGTCGCGGCAGACCTCAGCGCCGGCTGTAGCGCGCCACCAGCCAGTCGCCCAGCATCTGCAGCAGCTGCACCAGCACCAGCAGGGCGATCACGGTGATCAGCGCGACATCCGAATGCGAGCGCAGATAACCCTCGCGGTACGCGACATCGCCCAGCCCGCCGGAGCCGATCGCACCGCCCATCGCGGTGAAACCGATCAGCGCGATGGTGGTCACGGTGGCACCGGCGATCAGGCCCGGGCGGGCTTCGGGCAGCAGCACGCGCAGCACCAGCTGGCGGGTGGTGGCGCCCATCGCCTGGCTGGCCTCGATGATCCCGCGGTCCACTTCGCGCAAGGCGGTTTCCACCAGCCGCGCATAGAACGGCGCGGCACCGACCACCAGCGGCAGGATTGCGCCGCGCACACCCAGCGAGGTGCCCATCAGCGTCAGCGTGAGCGGAATCATCGCGATCATCAGGATGATGAAGGGCACCGAGCGCAGCAGGTTGATCACTGCCGCGAGCACGCCGTACAGCACCGGTCGGCGGCGCAGCTGCGGGGCGCCGCACAGGAACAGCGCCACCCCCAGCGGCAGGCCGATCAACAGCGTCAGCGGCAGCGCGCCGGCGAGCATCAGCAGGGTGTCCAGGGTGGCCTGGCCGATGTCGCCCCACTTGCCGGCGTCGAGATTGCGGAAAAACCCGCTGGTGGTCGCGATCGACAGGGTCATGCGCGCAAATCCTCCACATGCACGCCGGCGGCGACGAAGCCGGCGCGTGCCGCGTTATGGTCGCCACCGGTCAGGGCGACGATGAGCTGCCCATACGGGGTGTCCTTGATGCGGTCCACGCGCCCGGACAGGATGTTGTAGTCCACCCCGGTCTCACGGGCGATGCGGCCGAGCACCGGTTCATAGGTGCCGTTGCCCAGGAAGGTCAGCCGCACGATGCTTCCGCCCACCGCAGCGAAGTCGCGATGCAGCTCGGCCTCGTCCACGTGTTCGGCCTCGGACACGAAGCGCCGGGTGGTGGGGTGCTGCGGATGCAGGAACACCTCGGTCACCGGGCCGGTTTCCACCAGCTTGCCGGCATCGAGCACCGCGACGCGGTCGCAGACCCGGCGGATCACGTCCATCTCGTGGGTGATCAGCACGATGGTCAGGCCCAGCTCGCGGTTGATCTGTGCCAGCAGCTGCAGCACCGAGGCGGTGGTCTGCGGGTCCAGCGCGCTGGTGGCTTCGTCGCACAGCAGGATCTGCGGCCGGGTGGCCAGCGCGCGCGCAATGCCCACGCGCTGCTTCTGCCCGCCAGATAACTGCGCCGGATACTTGCCGGCGTGCTGCTCCAGCCCGACCCGCGCCAGCAGCTCGGCCACGCGCGCATCGACCTCGGCGCGCGGGGTACCGGCCAGTTCCAGCGGAAACGCCACATTGCCGGCCACGGTGCGCGAGGACAGCAGGTTGAAGTGCTGGAAGATCATCCCGACACGCCGGCGCAGCGCGCGCAGGCCCTGGCTGTCCAGCGCGGTGACGTCCTCCTCGCCGATCAGCAGCCGCCCGCCGCTGGGTTCTTCCAGCCGGTTGATCAGCCGGATCAGCGTCGATTTGCCGGCACCGGAGTGGCCGATGATGCCGAACACCTCGCCGGGGCCGATCCGCAGGTCGAGGGGATGCAGCGCCACGACCTGGCGACCGTCAACGGAATAAGACTTGTGCAGGCGCTGAAACTGGATCACCGCGCGTGGCCGATTGGGGGGCCGTGAAGCCTACCAGTCAATGTTTGCGGACGATATTCCATTAGGTTCTAACCATGGGGATTCGGGATTGGGGATTCGTTAGAGCAACGGCAAGGCGCCCTGACTTTTGCGAATCCCCAATCCCCAATCCCCAATCC